>JANMAN010000434.1:0-9997 GCA_031359885.1 Tardiphaga sp.
AACGTCACCACCAGCGTCGCGGGCTGATGCCTGAGCACCATCAGAAGCGTGCGGTGATACAGCGCGACCATGCGGTCGATGAAGCGGCTCGCCGCCGCAAGGCCCGGCACCTGGAATTCCTCGTGCATCGGCTTCAAGAGCCGCGAGCACATCATCGGCGTCAGCGTCAGCGAGACCACCATCGACGTCACGACGGCGATCGTCAGCGTCAGCGCGAACTCGCGGAACATGCGGCCGACCAGGCCCGACATGAACAGCAGCGGGATGAACACCGCGATCAGCGACACCGTCAGCGAGATCACCGTGAAGCCGATTTCGCTGGCGCCCTTGAGGGCCGCTTCCATCGGGCCTTCGCCGTCTTCCATGTGGCGGACGATGTTCTCGATCATCACGATGGCATCGTCCACGACGAAGCCCGTGCCGATCGTCAGCGCCATCAGCGACAGATTGTCGAGGCTGAAGCCCGCGAAATACATCACGCCGAAACTCGTGATCAGCGACAGCGGCAGCGCCACGCCCGCGATCAACGTCGCCCGCAACGATCGCAAAAACAGCAACACCACGAGCGTCACCAGCACGACCGACAGCACCAGCGTGAATTGCACGTCGTGCACCGAGGCGCGGATCGTCACCGTGCGGTCGCTGACGATGGTGAGCTTCACGCCCGCCGGAACCGCGCGCGCGATCTTCGGGATTTCCTCGCGGATTTGCCGAACGACTTCGATGACGTTGGCGCCCGGCTGCCGCTGAATATCGACAATCACGGCCGGCGTGCCTTGGTACCAGCCGCCGGTGCGGTTGTTTTCGAGGCCGTCCACGATGCGCGCGACATCGCCGATCGTGACCGGCGACCCGTTGCGATAGGCGATGATGATCGGCTTGTAGGCGTCGGCCGCCGCGATCTGGTCGTTGGCGGCGATGGTGTAGGCCTGCTGCGCGCCGTCGAGCGAGCCTTTTGGGCCGGACACGTTCGCGCCGGCGATCGCCAGCCGCAAATCTTCCATCGCGATGCCGTAAGACGCGAGCCGCGCCAGATCGGCCTGCACGCGCACCGCGGGTTTCAGGCCGCCGAGCACAGCCACGCGGCCGACGCCGGAAATCTGACTGAGGCGCTGGCCGATCAGGCTGTCTGCGAGATCGCTCATCGCGCGCAGCGAGATCGTCTCCGACGTCAGCGCCAACGTCATCACGGCGGCGTCGGCCGGGTTCACCTTCGCATACACCGGCGGATAGGGCAGATTTTTCGGCAGAATGCCGGCGGCGGCGTTGATCGCGGCCTGCACGTCTTGCGTCGCGCCGTCGATGTCGCGGTTGAGGTCGAATTGCAGCGATATCTGGCTGACGCCGAACGAGCTGGTCGAGTTCATCGATGTCAGCGACGGGATTTGCCCGAGCTGCCGCTCCAGCGGCGCGGTGATCAGCGACGCGATGACGTCGGGGCTCGCGCCTGGCAGTTGCGTCGAGACTTGCACGGTCGGGAAATCGACCTGCGGCAGCGCCGACACCGGCAGTCCCCAATAGCCGAGCATGCCGCCGATAAAGAGGGCCACGCCGAGCAGCGACGTCGCGACCGGCCGGCGGATGAACGGTTCGGACACGCTCATGGTCTTCTCCCTCTCCCGCTCTTGCGGGGGAGGGTCGGGGTGGGGGTCTCTATCTGTCGAGACGCCCCCTCACCCGAAGCCGCGCTTCGCTTGGCTTCGACCTCTAAGCTTGGCTCTTGCCATCGCGAGCCCCGCGCGCAGAGAGAGGTGGAGCCGCGCGCGTCGCCAAGCCGCTTAATCATGGCGATGACTTTGTGGCCGCGGGCGTGTCGGTCGCCGCGGGTGCCGCCGACGCGGGGCCGGTCTGGCCCTTCTGGTCGCCCTCGGGCGTGGAGGCTTCGCCGCCGCCCTTCTTGCCGCGACGCTCGCCGCCGCCTTTGCCGTCGCCCTTTCCTTCGCCCTTGCCCTCGCCTCTCCCCTGCCGTTTGCGCGGCGCGAGGTCGGGCGTCACCGTTTGCTGGTCGGCGCTGCCGACCGAGACCTTCGCGCCTTCGGCGAGATTGGCGAAGCCGGTCGTCACGACGCGGTCGGATATCGTGAGACCCTTGCCGATCACGGCATCCGTCTCGTTCTGCTGGACCACCGTCACCGGCTTGGCGCTGACGATGTCGCCCTCGCCGATCACGTAGCTGAACGTGCCGGCGGGACCGCGTTGAACCGACGACGTCGGCACCACGATAGCGTCGGGGAGCATCTCGACCTTGAGGCGAACGTTGACGAACTGGCCCGGCCAAAGCTGGAATTTGGCGTTCTGGAACACCGCCTTCAGCTTCACGGTGCCCGTGGTGACATCGACCTGGTTGTCGATGCCCGCGAGCGTGCCGGTGTCCACGACGGTCACGCCGTCATTGCCGAAAACGTCGACCGCGAGTTCGCCCTTCGCGGCAGCGGCGTTGACCCGGACGATCTGCTGCTGCGGCAGGCTGAACTGCACGGCGATCGGCTGCAATTGCGTGATGACCACGATGCCGTTGGCGTCGGACGCGCGGATGATGTTGCCCTGATCGACCTGCCGAAGCCCCGCGCGGCCGCTCAGCGGTGCGGTTACTTTCGTATAGCTCAGCGTGGCTGCGGCGTTGTCGATGGCCGCCTGATCGGAGCGCACCAAGGCCTCCTGCTGCGCGACGGCCGCTTTCTGCGTGTCGGCCTGCTGCTTGGAGCCTGCGTTCGTCGCGGCGAGCTGCTGATAGCGCGTGAGATCGAGCCGCGCATTGGCGAGCGTCGCTTCGTCCTGCGCCTTCTTCGCGACGGCCTGATCGTACAACGCCTTGTAGAGCACCGGGTCGATATCGGCGAGCACGTCGCCGGCTTTGACGTCTTGGCCTTCCTTGAAATTGATCGACAGCAATTTGCCGTCGACCTGCGCGCGCACCGTGACCGTATTGAGCGCCTTCACCGAGCCGACGCCGTCGAGATAGACCGGCACGTCCTGCATGCGCGGCGTGGCCGCCAGCACCGGCACGGCGGCATCGGGCCGTCCGCCGCCACGGCCCGTGTTGGCGACGGGCTTCGGCTGCATCGCCATCCAGCCGATATAACCGAGGCCGCCGAGGATCAGCAGCGTGATGAAGATCGACACGACGTGACGTCCGCCGCCGCCCTTGCGGACGACGGGCGTCGGTTGTGCGTCTTTCTCGATCTCCGAGCCGTCTGGCTTAAAGAGCATTGACCGGTCTCTCCACGCGCGGTGCCCAGCCGCCGCCCAGCGCCTGATACAGGCTCACAATGGCGAGCAGCCGCGAAAGTTGAATTTGCGACAACAAGTCCTGCGCCTGGAACAGCGTCAATTGGGTGTTCAGCACAGTCACGATGTCGGCAGTGCCGGCGCGCAACTGCTGCTCGGCCAATCCGAACGCGCGCTGCGACGCCGAGATCACTTCACGCTGCAACCGCAGTCGCTCGGTGGTTTCGCGGATCGCGACCAGCGCGTTGTCCACGTCGGTGAAAGCCGAAACCACGGTCTTGCGGTAGGTTTGGAGCAACTCGTCCTGCCGCGCACGGCTGAACTCGAAATTGCCGAGGATGCGTCCGCCGTCGAAGATCGGCTGCGTCAGGCTCGACGCGACGTTGTAGAACACCGCCTGCGGTGTGAACAACGTCGCCAGTGCGGCGCTCTGATAGCCGCCATTACCGGTCAATGCGATGCTCGGAAAGAACTGCGCGCGGGCGTTGCCGACATTGGCGGTGGCCGACGCCAGATAGGCCTCTTGCCGCCGGATGTCCGGGCGCTGCGTCAGCAATTCAGACGGCAGCCCGGGCGTCACGCGCGGGGCCGCGATCTTGTTGAGCGAGCCGCCGGCGACCGAAAGGCTTTCCGGCGGGCGCGAGACCAGCAGCGCCAGTGCGTTGATGTTGGTCGCCAAGGTTTGCCGCAGCGGCGGCACGCTGGCGCGTTGGTTGGCGAGCACGCTTTCTTGTTGCGCGACTTCGAGATCGCTTCCCGTCCCCGCCGTCAGTCGCGATTTGATCGCGTCGAGAATGCGTTGGGCATTGGCGATGTTGCTGCTCGCGGTCTTGATGCGGTCCTGCGAAGCCAGCACTTGGAAATACGCATTGGCGACCGCCGCCATCGTCGTGAGCGCCACCACCTCGCGGTCGAACCGCACGGCATTGGTGGTTTCCTCGGCGGTCAACGCCGCCGCGCGGTTCTTGCCCCAAAAATCGAACTCGTAACTGGCGCTGAGCGATGTCGAATAGGTTCTGATTTCGCGGCCGGTAATTGCGCCTGTCGTGTTCGACGCGGTCGCGGTCGAGCCTTTCGATTGATTGGTCGATGCCAACGCGGACAGGTTTGGCAACAACGCAGCACCGGCAATGCGCGCCTGCGCGTCGGCTTGCGTGATCCGCTCGGCCGCAGCCGCGATGTCGAGGTTGACCGTCTGCGCCTCTTTCATCAGCGACGTCAGCTCACGCGACCCGAACCCGCGCCACCAATCGAGCGCCGGCGGTGCGTCGGTCCGTTTGCCGCCCGGCGCTTGATAGGCCGGCGGAATGTCGAGCGCGGGATCGGGCAAGTCTTTGGTCAGGATGCAGCCGCTCGTTGCGGCCGCGAGGCTGATGACGCCAAACCGAAGCGTGGTCGCACGCAACATGGCAACACCACGACGGATCACGCCGATGCTCCGGCCGCGCGCGCATCGCGGCGCGCCGTTCCGCCAATTTGGCGGCCGGGCCTCCAGTCGGATGTTAACCGTCTCACGCGCGATGCTTCCCGGTCGCTCGATATATCTCGTGGCATCTTACCTTGCCGATCTGGGCGCGGACAGGGCTAGCGCGACTTATACGCGTCCTGCGACGCGACCGAACCGACGATCACAACCGCTTAAAAACGGCGGTTTAAGAGGGCTTTCCCACCGGAGCGATCGACGACCGGAACCAGCCTTACGAAGAATTCATCTACGCGCGCCAGTCTGCCGCTGTGATTCGCGCGACATGCGGCATGTGGTTCATCCGCTTGCTGAAACCGCAGCGACACGGCATCGTACCTGTCGGGTGCCAAGAAAATGAATGGGCTGGGGCTTTCGGAATGCGCGTCGCAGTGGTTGGAACGGGAATCGCCGGCAACGCCGCTGCGTGGGCGTTGTCGCAAAGATACCCGGTCACCGTCTACGACCGTGAATTGCGCCCCGGCGGGCACAGCCACACGGTCTCGATCGACTATGACGGAACGCCGGTCAACGTCGATATCGGCTTCATCGTCTACAACGAGATCAACTATCCCGATCTCACCGCGCTGTTTAGTCATCTCGGCGTCGAAACCGTCGATAGCTGCATGAGCTTCGCCGTCACGGCCGATGGCGGCCGCTTCGAATGGAAAGGCGGCGGCGATACGTGGCGCGACACCATGCGCGGACTGTTCGCGCAGCGTCGCAATTTTTTCTCGCCGTCCTATTTGTGGATGTTGCGCGACATCCTCACCTTCAACACCCGCAGCGTCGCGGACCGCGAAGCCGGCCTGTTGCAAAACATGACGCTCGGCGAGTATTTCAAATTTCGGAAATTTGCACCGCGTTTGCTCACGGACTATCTCGCGCCGATGGGCGCCGCGATCTGGTCCGCGCCCGCGTCGCAGATGCTCGATTTTCCGGCCGAGAATTTCGTCGCCTTCTTCAGCAATCACCGCCTGCTGCAATATGATCGCCCCGTCTGGCGCACGGTCAAAGGCGGCAGCGCTCGCTACGTCGAAAAGCTGATGGCGTCGTTCCGCGATCATGTGCGTCTCGGTTGCGCGGTCACGGCGATCGACCGCACGCCCCACGGCGTCGTCGTGCACGACAGCCTCGGCCATCACGAAAGCTACGACCACGTCGTGATCGCCGCACATAGCGATCAGACGCTGGCGATGCTGTCCGATCCGAGCGCCGATGAAACCGCCATTCTCGGCGACATCAAATATGCGCCGAACGTCGTCTATCTGCACCGCGATCCCAAGCTGATGCCGAAGCGCAAGCATGCTTGGGCATCGTGGAATTTCCTGCGCTGGAAGCGCGACGAAGCGGGCGTCGGCGTGAACGATGTCGCCGTCACCTATTGGATGAACCGGCTGCAAGGCATTCCCGACGACAAGCCGCTGTTCGTCAGCCTCAATCCGCCGTTCGCGCCGGACCCTGCCCTCACCTTCGGCCGCTATCTGTGCGACCATCCGCAATACGACGCCAAGGCGTTCGCCGCTCAGCAGCGCCTCGGCGACATTCAAGGCAAGCGCCATACCTGGTTTGCCGGCGCGTGGACCGGTTATGGTTTTCACGAGGACGGATTGCGATCCGGCCTCGCGGTCGCCGAGGCACTGGGCGTAGCCGCACCATGGCGCGCGCCGGCGCCCGAACTCGCCGAAGCCGCGGAGTGACCATGCCGCAGGACAGCGCCCACATTGCCGCGACCGACGCCGCGCCGGCGGCGTCGTTGTATGTCGGCAATGTCATGCACGCGCGTCTGAAGCCGATGGGCCATCGATTTTCCTATCGCGTCATGAGCTTGCTGATCGATCTCGATCGGCTCGGCGATGCCGACCGGCAATCGAAGCTGTTCGGCGTCAACCGCCCCGCGCTGTATAGCTTTCGCGAATCCGACCATGGCGAGCGCAACGGCTCGTCGCTGCGGGCCTATGTGCAGCGTGCGGCGGCGGCAAAGGACATCGATCTCACCGGCGGCCGCGTGCTGCTGCTGTGCTACCCCCGCCTGCTCGGCTACACTTTCAATCCGCTGTCCGCCTATTTCTGCTACCGCGCGGACGGCGAGCTTGCGCTCATCATCTACGAAGTGCGCAACACGTTCGGCGACATCCACTCTTACGTGCTGCCGGTCCGCCCCGGCGAGGCGAGCGAAGCCGGCATCCGCCAGGAGCAGGACAAGCTGTTTTACGTCTCGCCCTTCATCGACATGGCGATGCGCTATTATTTCCGTGTCCAGCCACCCGGCGACACCGTGAAGTTGCGTATTCTCGAAACCGACGCCGACGGCCCGCTGCTGGCCGCGACCTTCGTCGGCGACCGCCGACCGCTGAACGGCCCGACGCTGATGGCGATGTTCGCCGCATTGCCGATGGTCACGTTCAAGATCATGGCGGCGATCCATTGGGAGGCTCTGCGGCTCTGGATCAAGGGCGCAAAATTGGTGCCGCGCCCCGTTGCTGTTGCGAAGCAAACCACTTTTGCGAGCGGTCCCGGTGATGCATATAATCGGAATGCGTAAACGCTCGGCCAACTGGACCTATTATGTCTGACGTCTTGAACAACGATCCCATCATCGCCTCGCTCGGACGGCCGCTCGTCACCCCGCCCGACCTTCGCAGCGCATCGCCGATCCTGCTGACGCCGTCCAACGTCTCGGCGCATTTCAGCGATCTGCCGCGTCTGGTCCGAATGGCGCTGGCCTATGGTGCGAAGCTGCGCCGCGGCACGCTCGATGTGACGCTGCCCGATGGCCGCGTGGTGCGGATGGGCGGCATCGAGCCGGGACCCGCCGCCGCGATGACGCTGTATGATTTCAGCTTCGCCGCGCGTCTGTTGAACGGCGGAGATGTCGGCATTGCCGAGGCCTATCTGCACGGCGAATGGGACACGCCGGACCTGACGCAATTCCTGTATCTGTTCTGCGTGAACCACGATCTCATCGTCGCGATGCTCGGCAACAATCCGGTGATGCGCGCGGTGCAGAACATCCGGCACTGGTTCAACCGCAACACCAAGCGTCAGGCGCGGCGCAACATCCACGACCATTACGACATCGGCAACGCGTTCTATTCGGCGTGGCTCGATCCGAGCATGACCTATTCGTCGGCGCTCTACGAAACGCCGACGCAGGATTTAACGTCGGCGCAAACCAACAAATATCGCAGGCTTGCCGAGGCGATCGATTTGCAGCCGGGCCATAAGCTCTTGGAGATCGGCTGCGGCTGGGGCGGCTTTGCGGAATATGCCGCCAAGCATCACGGCGCCCACGTCGTCGGCCTGACGATCTCGACCGAGCAGAGGGATTTCGCCCGCAAGCGCGTGTTCGAGGCGGGTCTCGCCGATCGCGTCGAAATCAGGTTTCAGGACTACCGCGACGAACGCGGCCAGTACGACCGAATCGCGTCGATCGAAATGATCGAGGCGGTCGGCGAGCAGTTCTGGCCGCAGTATTTTTCTCAACTGCGCGACCGCCTGATGCCGGGCGGCCTTGTCGGCATTCAGGCCATCACCATTCAGGATCGGCTGTTTCAGGGCTATCGGCGCGAGGTGGATTTCATCCAGCGCTATGTGTTCCCGGGCGGCATGCTGCCCTCTCCTGGCGTGCTGAAATCGCTCGGCGAAAAATTCGGCGTGCCTGTCATCCGCGAGCGCATTTTCGGAGACGATTATGCTAAGACGCTGGCGACCTGGAGAGACAATTTCCGCGTCGCGTGGCCGTCCCTGATGCCGCTCGGTTTCGACGATCGGTTCCGCCGGCTGTGGGAATACTACCTGGCCTATTGCGAGGCCGGCTTCCTGTCCGGAAATATCGACGTCCGTCAGGTCGTGTTCGCCAAGGCGAAATAACCGCCCCGTCCCTTGCTGCGCCGCTCCCTTGTGCCGCTATGCCCTCTCTATTAGGGTCGCGGCCCAATCAAAAGCGGGCAGTACGGAACGCATGCAAATCAATCAAGACGTGGTCGACGCGGTCGGCCACACGCCGCTCATCAAACTGAGGCGAGCATCGGACGCGACCGGCTGCACCATTCTGGGCAAGGCCGAATTCATGAATCCTGGCCAGTCGGTGAAAGACCGCGCGGCGCTGGGCATCATTCGCGATGCGATGGAGCGCGGCGTGCTGCGCCCCGGCGGCGTCGTCGTCGAAGGCACCGCCGGCAATACCGGCATCGGGCTGGCACTCGCCGCCAACGCGCTCGGCTTCCGCACCGTGATCGTGATTCCGGACACGCAAAGCCAAGAAAAGAAAGACATGCTGCGGCTGTGCGGCGCGGAGCTGATCGAAGTGCCCGCGGTGCCGTATGCGAACCCGAACAATTACGTCAAACTGTCCGGGCGTCTCGCCGAGCAATTGGCGACGTCCGAACCGAACGGCGCGATCTGGGCCAACCAGTTCGACAACCTCGCCAACCGGCAGGCGCACATCGACACGACCGCACCGGAGATTTGGGAGCAGACGGACGGCAAGGTCGACGGCTTCGTTTGCGCGGCCGGCACCGGTGGCACGATCGCCGGCGTCTCGATCGGGTTGAAGGCCAAGAACCCGAACATCAAAATCATGCTGGCCGATCCGCTCGGCTCGGCGCTGTATAATTTCTATCAAAACGGCGTGCTGAAAGCCGTAGGCTCGTCGATCACCGAAGGCATCGGACAGGGCCGCATCACCGCCAACCTCGACGGCGCGCTGATCGACGGCGCGTATCAAATTCCCGACGAAGAAGCCGTGCCGATCATCTTCGACCTGCTCGAACACGAAGGCATTTGTCTCGGCGGCTCCAGCGGCATCAACATCGCCGGCGCGATGCGGCTCGCCGAAGAGCTGGGACCGGGCCACACCATCGTGACCATCCTGTGCGACTACGGCAGCCGCTATCAGTCGAAGCTGTTCAACCCGGATTTCATGCGCAGCAAAAACCTGCCGGTGCCGAACTGGCTTGAGAAGACGTCAACGATCACAGTGCCGTTCGAAACGGTGTGAGCGTGAAGCACGGCAGCGAACCGATTGCTGCCGTCATACCCGCGAAGGCGGGTATCCAGTATTCCGCGACGCTTGTTTGTTGAACGTGAAGCCGGCGTGTACTGGTTCACCCGGTCTGCGGGCGAAGAGCCCTTGCCGGGTGATGACGTCTGACTGTGAAACCGGCACGGCGTCATCCTGAGATGCGTCCGGCGACGTCTTCGTCGTCCGGCGCCGCTTTTGCGGCGAGCCTCGAAGGGCAACGGCTGTGCTCTTGGCCATCCTTCCTCTTGAAGATGACGAGTGCGCGCGAAGGCGTCTTCGTC
>JANMAN010000199.1:0-2556 GCA_031359885.1 Tardiphaga sp.
GCTTGCAAGGCCAGTTCGAAGCGCCCTACGGCGTCTACGGGCCGCCGAGCATGTTTCCGATTCCGGTGCTGCGCTACATGAAGACGCACGGCATCACGCACGAGCAGATCGCAATGGTCGCCGTCGTGCAGCGCGAATGGGCCGCGAAGAATCCGCGCGCGACCATGAAAGACCCGATCACGGTCGAAGACGTGCTGAACTCGCGGATGATCGCCTATCCGTTTCGGATTTTGCAATGCTGCCTCGTCACCGATGGCGGCGGCGCGCTGATCCTGACCAGCGCGGATCGCGCCAAGGATTTCCCGAACAAGCCGGTCTACATCATGGGCACGGGTGAAAGCGTCGAGACGCCGATGGTGTCGCAGATGGAGAGCTTCGATCATTCGCGCGCGTTTCGCGTGGCGGGACCGACGGCCTTCCGCGAGGCGGGCATCGCGCACAAAGATGTCGACCATCTGATGATCTACGACGCCTTCGCGCATCTGCCGTTGTATGGCCTCGGCGATCTCGGCTTCATGCCGCACGAGGAAACCGGCAAATTCATCGCGGACCGAAACACCGCGATCGGCGGCAAGCTGCCGACCAACACCAACGGCGGCGGCCTTAGCTACATGCACTCGGGCATGTACGGCATGTACGCGCTTCAAGAGAGCGTGCGGCAGATGCGCGGCACAGCACCGGCGCAGGTGAAGGACGAGAAGATTTCAGTCTGCCACGGCGTCGGCGGCATGTTCGCGGCGTCGGGCACAGTGATTTTCACGAATGAGAGGTGAGCACTACGCGATGCAAACCGTCGCCCTTCGAGGCTCGCCGCAAGAGCGGCGTCGCACCTCAGGGTGACGGTTTGCTCCATCCAAAGCCGTCATCCTGAGGTGCGCGCCCTTTTTTGGCGCGCCTCGAAGGACGACGGCCCCCAAGATCAGAAATAGTCAAAATAAGGAAATCCCAACATGTCCAAAATGCTCGACGGCAAGGTCATCATCGTCACCGGCGCGGGGCGCGGCATCGGCCGCGAGATCGCGCTGCTTGCAGCGGCCGAAGGCGCCAAGGTCGTCGTCAACGATCCCGGCGGCGCGGCTGACGGCTCCGGCACCAGCGCCGGCCCGGCGCAAGAGGTGGTCGAGGAAATCAAAAAGCGCGGCGGCACGGCGGTCGCCAATTTCGACACGGTGGCGGAAGCGCTCGCCGCCGCCAACATCGTCAAGACCGCGACCGACACCTACGGTCGCCTCGACGGCGTGGTGAACAATGCCGGCATTTTGCGCGACGCGATTTTCCACCGCATGAGCGTCAATGCGTTCGAGCAGGTCATCAAGGTGCATCTGATGGGCTCGTTCTATGTCTCGCATGCGGCCGCACGCTTGTTCAAGGAACAGGGCAGCGGATCGTTCGTGCATTTCACCTCGACCTCGGGGCTGATCGGCAATTTCGGACAGGCCAATTACGCCGCGGCTAAATTGGGAATCGTCGGACTGTCGAAATCGATCGCGCTCGACATGAGCCGTTTTCACGTCACGTCGAACTGCGTGTCGCCGTTCGCGTGGTCGCGGCTGATCGGCACGATCCCGACCGAAACCGAGGACGAAAAGGCGCGCGTCGCGCGGATGCAGCAGATGGGCGCGGAAAAGATCGCACCGCTGTCGTGCTTCCTGTTGTCGGACGCCGCGAAGGACGTCACCGGGCAAATCTTTGCCGTCCGCCGCAACGAGATCTTCCTGATGGGCCAGTCGCGGCCGATCCGCTCGGTGCAACGCGGCGAGGGCTGGACGCTGGAGTCGATCGCCGAACACGGCATGCCCGCGCTGAAAGGCTCGTTCTACAAACTCGACCGCTCGGCGGATATTTTCAACTGGGATGCGGTGTGAGTCTTGGTTGATTGCGGAGTGGGCCACCGTGCCAACTCCGCCCGCTGCCGTCATCGCCCGGCCAGGGCGTCTTCGCCCGCAGACCGGGTGATCCAGTATTCCGAGACCTCCGTGATGAACTCAAACGTCAAGGACTACTGGTTCCCCGCCTTCGCGGGGATGACGGCTCAGGCTGTTGTGGGCCTCACCCACTATTCCTTAACCCCGCGCTGATGCCGTTGATGGTCAGTTGGATGCCGCGCAGCACCTGCTCGTCGGCGATCTCGCCCTCGGGCAACTCCGCACGGTGCTTTTTCAGCAGCTCGACCTGCACGTGATTGAGCGGATCAAGATAGGGGAAGCGGTTGCGGATCGAGCGCTCCAGCAACGGATTGCCCTGCAACAATCGGTCGTGGCCCATGATGTCGAGCGCGGCTTCGATCGAGCCATGCCATTCGTGCTTGATGCGCTGGAAGATGCGCTGGCGCAGATCGTGGTCGGGCACCAAATCTGCATAGCGCGACGCGATCGCGATCGACGACTTTGACAGCACCATGTCCATGTTCGACAGCAACATGCGGAAGAACGGCCATTCGCGATACATGTCTTGCAGGAACGCGATGCCCTTGTCGGGATGCGATGCGACCCATTGTTCGATCGCGCTGCCGAAGCCGTACCAGCCCGGCAGCATCAGCCGGCATTGCGCCCATGA
>JANMAN010000459.1:0-2866 GCA_031359885.1 Tardiphaga sp.
CATCGACAGCCGAATTTGTAAATGGCGGCAGCGCCAGCGGGGCCGTGATGTCGGATGCCAGCACGCGACCATCGACGTCAACGAGATCGACCCATTCGGTCTCCGTCACGGCGTGAACGCGGGCTGCGATGGTGGCGACCGCTTCATCGACCGACATCAACGGCCCACCGAACGCAAAGCAGTCGTCCGAAAGTTGCGCCATCGCCGATCAGGCCCCTACTGACTCTTGCGCAAGCACATCCTCGACCCTCACAGCCGCGGCTCGGATCATGCTCGCGATCGCTGGGGTGTCGTCGAGATGCGCCAAAGGCAATTCCGTTTCGACATCAATATCGGCGACCACACCGACGATGGTTGAGTCCTTCTTAAACATCAGCGGCTTGCCGTTCGCGGCACGATGAACTTCGATCTTGGGATGTGGATTGGATTTGAATCCCTCGACGATCAGGAGATCCACTCGCGAGATCCTCGCCAAAAGCTCGGCGAACCGCGGCTCAGGCGCGCCCCGCAATTCATGCATCAGGGCCCAGCGGCGGCCCGAGTAAATCAGCACCTCGGTGGCTCCGGCCTGTCGGTGCAGCCAAGAGTCCTTGCCGGGCACGTCGACGTCGAATTGGCTGTGGGCGTGCTTCATCGTCGAAACGCGCAGGCCTTCTGCGATCAGATGCGGGATCAGGTGCGCAAGCAGCGTCGTCTTGCCGGCGCCGCTCCACCCTGAAAGGCCTATCACCTTCATGCCGTACTCCAGAAACTGAAGGGGACTGCCCGGCCACGCCGGACAGTCCCCAATATAGCGACGCCTGGTCGATTGCGTGACTTATTCCGCGGGCATGGCTCGGGTGTTGCCGGTGTCGGGAACGTGGCCCTTGGCCTGCTCCTCCGCGACCCAGAGCGAGTGATGCTCCTTGGCCCAATTAAGGTCCACCTCGCCGGTGCCCATCGCATCGAAGGCGCCTTCCATACCGACCGAGCCGATATAGATGTGGGCCAGCATGGCTGCGATGAAGCCCATGGCGATCACGGCATGAACGACGGTCCAGAACTGCAGCGCCGAGACGTTGGCCGGGATATAAGGAAACAGCAGAAACCAACCCGACAAAGACATTAGCGCGCCGCCGATGATCACGATCCAGAAGATGCCCTTCTGGCCGGCATTGAAACGCTTGGCCGGGGGATGCTCGCCATTCTTCAGCATGCCGCCCCCTTTTTTGATCCAGACCAGATCAAGCTTGCCGGGGATGTTGTCCTTGATCCAGATCACAAACATGATCATAAGACCGAGCATAAACGGGAATGCGAGATAGTTGTGCGCGATCTTGCCCCATGTTGTCAGCGTAGAAAACGTTTCGGGGCCAAACAGCGGGATCAGCACGCGCCCGAAGCTGATATTCAGGCCGGACAGCGCGAGAATGATGAAACACGTCGCCGTCAGCCAATGCGTAAACCGCTCGAAACTCGCAAAGCGCAGTATCTTGATCCCGGAAAAGCCGCGCTCGACCCGGACCCGACCGCGCACCGCCAGGAAGACCGCGAGCAGAACCAAAATACCGATAATGGCGACACCGCCGATGATCGGCAGCTTGGAGCGATGGAAATCCCGCCACTCCCGCCCGGCGGGCTGGATCAGGCTCGACGCCATCCGATCCGGAATGGTGATCCGGCCGCTAATCTTTTCGCCATCCTTTAGTGCTTTGAGAAGCTGATCTTCCTGCACCGCTTCCGCGGTCGGCTTAAAGGACAGCTGCGCGTCCGCCTGAGACGCGAACACGAACAGCAGCGCTAAGGCAGCGTACACCGTCCTGAGGGTTGAAGTCGGGATCGACATCGGCGCGACCTTCCAGTTTCTTTGCAACGTGATGTGAAGATGGAGATGCCTAAACCGCCGCGCGGTTTCGGACTCATGCTAGCCGGTTGGCGAGTCGCTGTAGGCCGTCTTCCAGCCCCACATGCCCGAACCGTAACCACGCTTCATCACACGCTCGGTGTAGATTTCGGCGATGATGGCGCCGTCACCGGCAAGCAGCGATTTGGTGGAGCACATTTCGGCGCAGATCGGCAGCTTGCCTTCGGCCAGGCGGTTGGCGCCATATTTGGCGTATTCGGCCGGCGTCGAGTCCGCTTCCGGCCCGCCCGCGCAATAGGTGCACTTGTCCATCTTGCCGCGGGAGCCGAAGTTTCCGACTTTCGGATATTGAGGCGCGCCGAACGGGCACGCGTAGAAACAATATCCGCAGCCGATGCAGAGGTCCTTCGAGTGAAGGACGACGCCGTCCGCCGTCGTGTAGAAACACGACACCGGGCAAACCGCCGCGCAGGGCGCATCCGTGCAATGCATGCAGGCCATCGACACCGAGCGTTCGCCGGGCTTTCCGTCATTGATGGTGACGACACGGCGGCGATTGATGCCCCACGGCACTTCATGTTCGTTCTTGCAGGCCGTCACGCAGGCGTTGCATTCGATGCAACGGTCGGCATCACAAAGAAATTTGACGCGAGCCATCTTCTATTCTCCTCTCACGCCGTTTGGATCTGGCAGAGGGTAACTTTACCCTCATGCATAGCGGTAACCGGGTCGTAGCCGTAGGACGTGATAGTATTCACGCTCTCGCCGAGCAAGATTGGATCGGCTCCCTTCGGATAATTGCCGCGCTGATCGACGCCCTGGAACCAACCCGAGAAGTGGAAGGGCATGAATGCCACGCCCTTGCCGACGCGGTCGGTGACGAGCGCCTTGACCTTCGCCTTCGAGCCGTTTTCCGGCCCCGTTACCCAGACCCAACCGCCATCCTTGATGCCGCGGTCGGCGGCGTCGGACGTGTTGACCTCGACGAACATGTCCTGCTGCAATTCGGCCAGCCAGCGATTG
>JANMAN010000483.1:0-2238 GCA_031359885.1 Tardiphaga sp.
TTTGCTCGGCCTGTCGAGAGTCAACGATTCGTTAATTCGAAATAAATTCGTCCACGGCGATCTGAAATGGCTTGCATGAGTCCGAAACAGGAACGCCGTGGCGTTTTAGACCAAGCGCATCGGCTCGGCATGGCTGATGACGCGTTTCACGCCGGGAAAAGCGCGACGCAGCGCACGCTCGATTTCGTCGACGCTGTCATGCACGTGGATCACGCTCATCGCCGGTTCGGCCCGGCAATGAAAATTCACGATCTCGCCGGCGGCGCTATCGCGCACGCGGACATTGTGAACGTCGTGGATCGCGCCGCCCTCGGCCGCGAAGCCGGCGAGGGCTGTGGCGATGGCGGCGACGCGTTGCGGCGGGGCGTCGGTCCCGAGCGGGAGGTCGGGCTCGAGCGGCTCGACATGGGTGTCGACCTCGACGTCGGCTCCGAACTCGTCGCGGATCTGTTGCTCCAGCGCGTGTGCGATGTCGTGGGCCGCGCTGAGCGCCATCTCGCCATCGACTTCGAGATCGATGCCGACGGTCAGCTTGCCGCCGAGATCGTGAACGGTGACATGGTGGATCGCGAGGCCCGAATTGCGCGCGATCACCATGATGCGCTCGCGGACGCTTTCGTTGTCGGCAGGAACCGGCACCGCGGTGAACGTCAGATCGGCATCGCCGAGCGCGCGGCTGACGGCGGCCTGTGCGGTGTGCTTGATTGCGTCGATACGATCGATCGGATAGGTGCGCGGCACATGCGCGGTAGCATCGACGAAATGCGTCGCGCCGACCATGCGGATGCGCAAGCGTTCGATGTCGATGATTCCAGGCACCATCGCCAGCGCGATGGTCGCCTTCTCAGCCGCCCCCTCGGGGGCCTGATCGAGCAGGGTTTCGACGGTCGAGCGCGCCAGCCGCAGACCCAGCAACGAGATCACGACCGCCACGGCGATCGCAGCGGCGGCGTCACCCCAGGCGTAGCCGTAAGCCGACAAGCCCAAACCGATGATCACGGCGAACGATCCCATCACGTCCGAAGCGAAGTGCAGCGCGTCGGCGGCCAGCGCCTGGCTTTTGGTGTCGCGCGCGGCGCGGTGTAGCGCGCGGGCACGCCAGAAATTGACCCCGATATCGATCAGCAGCACGACGAAAGGCAATGCGGACAGCGTCGGCGGCGCGACGTCTTCGATGAGGTGGCTGTAAGCTTGAACGAGAATACCACCGGCCAGCACGTACAGCATCGCGATGACGCCGAGCGCGGAGAGGCTTTCCAGTTTGCCGTGGCCGTAATGATGTTCGTTGTCGGCCGGGCGATCGGAAACGCGCACGACGAACCAGGTCACGATGGTTGCGACCAGATCGACCGCGCTGTGCAGCGCTTCCGAAATCAGCGCAAGGCTGCCGATCGCGATGCCGACCACGAGCTTGATCAGCGCCATCGAGGCGCTGGCGACGATCGAGATCGCGGCCACGCGTGTCTTGCTGTGATGATGGTCGGCACTCATCAGCGCGGTGTAGCAGGGCCAGCGCAGACGGAGAAGAACAGTGTTTGCGGACGCAAACGAGAACGATTAGCGGGTGGCTTTTTGTCACTCCGGGGCGCTGGCGCATCTTTGCGACAGCGAACCCGGAATCGTATCATGTTCATCACGACCAGATTCCGGGTTCGCTCGCACGAAGACGTGCGCGCGCCCCGGAATGACAGACAGCTACAACCTCACCACGATCTTGCCGAGGTGCTTGTTGGCGTCCATGTGCTCGAACGCTTTGCCGATGTCGGCGAAGGCGAACATCTTGTCGATCGGCAGTTTCAGTTTGCCCGACTCCACCGCCGGCCAGATGTCGTCGCGCACCGCCGTGAAGATGTCGCGGATTTCCTGCACCGAGCGCGTCCGGAACGTGACGCCGATATAGTGGATGCGCCGTGCGGCGTGCAGGTCGAAATTGAAGTCGCCATGGGTGCCGCCGAGACGGCCGACATTGACGATGCGGCCGAGCACTTTGGTCGCGGCCAAGTTCTGGTTGGCGGTGTTGCCCGAGACCTGATCGATGATGAGATCGACGCCGTGTCCGTCGGTCGCTTTCAACACCTCATCGACCCATTTCGCATCGCTCGAATCGATCGCGAGGTCTGCGCCGAATTCGTTGAGCCGGCCGCGTCGCATGGCATCGGTAGACGATCCGACCACCAGTTTCGCGCCTTTGAGCTTAGCGATTTGCAGGGCCATCAGGCCGACGCCGGAGCTGGCCCC
>JANMAN010000490.1:0-1798 GCA_031359885.1 Tardiphaga sp.
CGGCACAACTGCGTTATGACCGATCGCCGCGCGCTGCTGCGCTCCATTTTCGATGCCGCTGTGTCAGCAGCGCATCCCGACGCCATCCTCGCGGGCTTTCTTCCGCCCCCGCCTGACGGCCGCGTGATCTGCCTCGCTGCCGGTAAAGGCGCCGCCGCAATGGCCGCCGCCGCCGAGCGCTTTTATCTCGACGACCTTAAACTGCCGCCGGAACGTCTCATCGGCATTGCCACAACGCGCCACGGCCATGGCGTGCCGACGCGCCGCATCAAAGTGGTCGAGGCAGGACACCCGGTGCCCGATGCCGCCGGCATGCAGGCGGCCGAAGACAGCCTCGCGCTGGCTGCGACCGCGGGGCCTGACGATCTGCTGCTGGTGCTGATTTCCGGCGGGGGCTCGGCAAACTGGACGTTGCCCGTCAGCGGCATTTCATTCGCGCAGAAGCAAGCGCTGAACCGCGCGTTGCTGAAATCGGGCGCGCCGATCGGCGAGATGAACACCGTGCGCAAGCATCTGTCGCGGATCAAAGGCGGCCGTCTCGCGCGCGCCGGACATCGCGCCGCCGGCATTGTGACGCTGGCGATTTCTGACGTCCCGCATGACGACCCGGCGGTGATCGCATCGGGACCGACCGTGCCGGATACGACCACGCTGGCGGACGCGCGCGCTTTGGTGACGCGGTATGGATTGAAAATCGATGACGCCGTGGCCGCTGCGTTGAACGATCCCGCCAATGAAAGCGTCAAGCCTGGCGACGATGTTTTTGCGCGCGCGGAATTCAAACTGATAGCCCGACCACGCGGTTCGCTCGATGCCGCGATCGCTGTGGCGCGCGGTGCCGGTTACGAGGTGATCGATCTCGGCGCGGATTGCGAGGGCGAGGCGCGCGACGTTGCCGTCGCTCATGCGGCGCTCGCATTGAAAGCTCGAGACGAAGGCCGCCGCGTCGCCGTGATGTCCGGTGGCGAATTGACCGTAACAGTGCGCGGCGACGGCCGTGGCGGTCCCAATCAGGAATACGCGCTGGCGCTCACCAACATCTTCAAAGATATGCCAGACGTCGCTGCATTGGCGGGCGATACCGATGGCGCGGATGGCGGCGGCGGCTCGGCGTCCGATCCGGCAGGCGCGATCATCGATCGACGAACCTATGATGCCATGCGCGAGAAGCAGCTCGATCCGGCGGCCTGTCTCGCCAACAACGATGCTACGACGTTCTTCGAGTCGACGGGCGATCTGTTGATGACCGGTCCGACGCTGACGAACGTCAATGACATCAGGGTGATCTTGGTGGGGTAGCTTTGAAATAGATCGTCATTCCGGGGCTCGGACGGCTCTCGCCGAACGAGAACCCGGAATCTCATCATTCGTGGCAGCATGAACTTGCTGAGATTCCGGGTTCGCCCGCGCTAAAAGGTGCGTGCGCCCCCGGAATGACATTTTCTACTAAGCCGCGGCCCGCTTACCCATCGCGAACGCATCCGCCAGCAGATCATAGGATCGCTTACGCGCGTCATGGTCGTAGACCGCCGTGATGACCATCACCTCGTCGGCCTGGCTTTGGTCGATCAGCGGCTGCAGCTTTTGCATTACGGTCGCCTTCGAGCCAACGAACAGCTTGCTGCGATTGCGTTGCACGGACGCGCGCTCTGCATCCGAATAATCATACGCCAACGCCTCTTCGACCGACGGCAGCGGCGCGAACTGACCGCGATCGCGACGCAGTCGGTTGAGATCGGCGGACGACGCAAGACGTTCGGCGTCCGCATCGGTCTCGCCGACGATAACCGCGACGGCA
>JANMAN010000493.1:0-2647 GCA_031359885.1 Tardiphaga sp.
CATCGACAACCGTGAGCGCCGTCGCCGATTTGGTGGCAGAGCTGGCGCAAGGCGTTCGCGGCGCGAAACAGGCCGCCGAATAAGCTTGTTTCTTTTCGCTCTCCCCTTGTGGGAGAGGGTGGCAAGGACGAAGTCCTTGTCGGGTGAGGGGTCGTTCCCTTGCCATATTTGAGCTAAAGAACCCCTCACCCGGTTTGCATCGCGCTTCGCGCACTGCAAACCACCCTCTCCCACAAGGGGAGAGGGCACCAAACCTCGCGGCGACGCTGCGATGGACTTGGAGTCTTGAATGAACTGGTTGACCAACGTCGTCCGGCCGAAAATCCGCAGCATCCTGCGTCGCGATACGCCTGAGAATCTGTGGATCAAGTGCCCGGATTCCGGCCAGCTCGTGTTCTACAAGGATGTCGAGCAGAACCAGTTCGTCATCCCCGGCTCGAACTACCACATGCGCATGACCGCCGATGCGCGGCTCAAATCGATCTTCGACAACGAGACCTGGTACGACATTGCGCTGCCGGGCGTCACCGCCGACCCGCTGAAATTCCGCGACGAACGCAAATACGCCGACCGCATCAAAGATGCCCGCACCAAGACGGGCATGAACGAGGCGGTAAAGGTCGGCTTCGGCAAGCTCGAAGGCGCGGGCGTCGTCGTCGCCGTGCAGGACTTCGATTTCATGGGCGGCTCGCTCGGCATGGCCGCCGGTGAGGCGATCGTGCGCGGGCTCGAACTGGCGCTCGAAAAGAAATCGCCCTTCATCATGTTCGCGGCCTCCGGCGGCGCGCGCATGCAGGAAGGCATTCTGTCGCTGATGCAATTGCCACGCACCACGGTCGGCGTGCAGATGTTGCGCGAGGCGAAGCTTCCCTACATTGTTGTGCTCACCAACCCGACCACAGGTGGCGTCACCGCGTCCTACGCGATGCTCGGCGACGTGCAGATTGCCGAACCCGGCGCGCTGATCGGCTTCGCCGGCGCGCGCGTGATCGAACAGACCATTCGCGAAAAATTGCCGGAAGGTTTCCAGCGCGCAGAATATCTCAAAGAGCACGGCATGATCGACATGGTCGTGCATCGACACGATCTGCGCCCGACGCTAGCGCGACTCTGCCGGCTGCTGACCAAATCGCCGGCGATCGAAACGGTATCGAGCCCGCGCGAACCGTCCGATGCGATCGTGATCCCCGACGCCATGACGCCGGCCCCGAATCTCGCGCCGGCCGCGCCGCATTCGTGAGCGCCAACGCCGCGCTCGACGCGCTGATCGCGCGCATCTCGACGCTTCATCCTCGCACGATCGATCTGTCGCTCGATCGCATGCATCGTTTGCTTGCACAGCTCGGCCATCCCGAACAACGCCTGCCGCCGGTGATCCATATCGCCGGGACCAACGGCAAGGGTTCGACGCTCGCTTATTTGCGTGCGATCTGCGAGGCAGCGGGCCTGCGCGTCCATGCGTTCACCTCGCCGCATCTGGTGCGGATCAACGAGAGCTATCGCCTCGACGGGAAACTCGTCGGCGACGAGGAATTGCAAGCGACGCTTCAGCATTGCGTCGATGTAAATGCCGGCGCTGCAATCACACCGTTCGAGATGCAGACCGCGGCGGCTTTCATACTGTTCGCGAAACATCCGGCCGATGTCGTGCTGCTGGAAGTCGGGCTCGGTGGCCGGCTCGATTCGACCAACGTCATCGACGCGCCCGCCGCCTGTGTGTTGACGCCCGTCAGCATCGACCACACGGAATTTCTCGGGCCTTCGCTTGCCGGCATCGCCACGGAGAAAGCGGGAATCATCAAGCGCGGCGCGCAGGTGATCAGCGCCGAACAGACCCCCGAGGCGCTGGCTGTCATTGAGCAGGCAGCGAAGCGCGCCCGCGCGCCGCTGCACACCGCGAACGAACATTGGCATGTGTCGCTCGAAAACGGCCGGCTGGTCTATCAGGACGAGCAGGGATTGCTGGACTTGACCGCCCCGCGTTTGTTTGGCCGCCACCAGATCGGCAATGCCGGCCTCGCGATCGCGACGCTGCGGGCGCTGAAACTGTTCAGCATCGACACGTCGGTTTACGAGAGCGGCATCGTCCATGCCGATTGGCCGGCGCGGATGCAGCGCTTGACCCACGGCGCGCTGTTAGCGGTTGCGCCACGCGACGCGGAAATCTGGCTCGACGGCGGCCACAATGCCGAAGGCGGTCGCGTGGTCGCAGCCGCGCTCGGCGATCTCGAGGAACGCGTCCCGCGTCCGCTGGTCGTCATCGCCGGGATGATGGCGAACAAGGACGCGTCGGGATTTCTCGCCAACTTCACGGGTCTGACGCGCCATATCGTGGCCGTGCCGATCCCGGATCGCATCGGCGCAATGCCGCAAAGCGCGCTGGCCGACGCCGCTCGCGGGCTCGGCTTACGTGTCGATCTCGCCGAGTCTGTCCCAGCAGCGTTACATGCGTTGGCGCAACTGGCTTATGAAGTGCCGCCGCGCATTCTGATCACCGGCTCGCTCTATCTCGCCGGCCATGTGCTGGCGCTGAACGGCACGCTACTGAATTCACACTAGCTCCGTCATTCCGGGATGAACCGCTCGTCGGCGTAGCCGGCGCGGGGTTCAGGCCCGGAATCCATACTCCCTGTCGTGGTTATGGATT
>JANMAN010000503.1:0-1546 GCA_031359885.1 Tardiphaga sp.
TTTCGTGCCGGGCGTATAAGCTGCGGGGCCGATCTCGAAGAGCCTCGCCACGGTGTCTGGCGTCCAGACAATATCGAGTTTCTTCAGTGGCTCCGAAAAATTATAGCCCGGCAAGGTCGCGATCTGTCGCCCGAAAATTCCCGACAGTGTCGGTCCGGCCTTGTTGCCCTGATCCGGCGTCAGCGTGTGACAGGCGACGCAGGCACGAAAAATCTCTGCGCCACGGTCGCCGGCAAAGGCGGCAAGCGGGTCGTTCGGATTTTGCTGAATGGTCGCTCCGATCGGTTCGCCGGTGAGCGCGTTCCACCGCCGGATCATGCTGTCGGCGCCGCCTGTCAGCAACGTGCCGTTGTCTGGCATGAAAGCGACCGACCACACCGGAAGTCCCGGTCCGATCAGTCTGCGAGCCAGCCTGCGCGCCTTGCGGTCGATGATTGCGACCGATCCCCGGATATCCGCCGCCGCGAGCAGCTCACCATCCGTCGACAGGGCCATTGCAATCACCGGGATCGGCCCTGCCATGACCTCGCCGTCGAGCTTGCCTGTGCGATCGAGGAAATAGAGTTGGCCACTTGCGCCGGCCGCGATGATCTCGCCGTCAGAGGACACGACAACCGAATTGAGTGGCGTCGTAAGGGTGGCAACGGACGGCGCGGCGGGACCGTCGACAGGCCAGGTGCGCATGGTCAGGTCATAACTCACGCTGACGAGAGTCTTGCCGTCGGCGCTGAACGCGACATCGTTGACGTTCTGGGTGTGTCCCTCGAGCACGCGCGCTGCGCCGCCGGCAAGCGGCCAGAGCCGAACAGTGTGATCCCATGATGCCGAGGCGAGCATCGCGCCATCGGGCGACAGCGCAAGCGCCGCGATTGGCGCGGTATGGCCTTCGAAGATCGTATCAGGCTGCTGTTTGCCGGCGCTCCAGATCGCAATGCGGCCGTCGGCGCCTGCGGTGGCGGCGCGGCCGTCTTTCAGCACGGCCGTCGCATTGACGGCGTCGGCGTGAAATCGCAGAACTTGATCAGCGGCGTCGGAGCCGAGCGACCAGCGAATCGCACTGCCATCGAAACTTCCCGACAGCAGCGTTTGTCCATCGGATGAAATCGACAGCGCTCGAACAGGTCCGCCGTGCCCCCGCAATTGCGCGCCGACAGGCGCGATGCCCAGCGCAATGAGCGCGCCGATCATGAACAGCAGGCGAGACCGATATCTTCTGCTGTGAAGCGCAATGTTTCGCACCAACGATTCCTTCGAAGCCAATCCATCCGTGTCAGGACTGCACCCAAGCACGAACAGCAGGTTCGATAAACCGGCTGGAAAACATTAGTTGATGCGAGGAGACGTCGACACGTCAGGCGAAATAGCGAATCTTGCCGGCCGGTGCTGTGTCGTAGGCGGTCACGGCATTCGGCCGCTGTTGGAGCAGCGGCTGCGACATAGAGGTGAACAGAGCCTGCATCTCCGGTTTAAAATAAACGGCGTTCCGTGACACGAGATCGAAATTTTCTCAGAGCATCGGCATGAAATCGAGGCCGGCAGCCTTTGC
>JANMAN010000587.1:0-8530 GCA_031359885.1 Tardiphaga sp.
GCATTTGCAAGGTCTTCTCAATCAGATCGTCGAAATCCAGAAGCCCGCGTTCGCGTTTCTCGCGGCGATAATGCCCAGCGACGCCCGATGCGATCACCAGCAGCGCCTGCGTGCGGTCGCGCATCGCAATGGCTTTGCGCACATCGAGCAGAGGCAGAATGCGCTCAAGCTCCGCATTCAGTTTTTGGGCGAGGCGCGGCTCTTTCGTCGCGAGCGATTTCGTGACGAGCGACTTGCGCGGCTCCATCGCACCGGTGAAGAACACCTTGAGGTATTCCTCGATCTGCGCTTCGCCGGACAACGCGTGCGCGGCGCGCAGCTTCACGCCCTGCTTGCCGTCGGTCACGGTGCCGCTCTCGAACACATCAGCAGCCTTGAGCCAGCTCGATCGCGGCAAATGCGGGCCGTCGATCAGCATCGCATCGATGGTGTCGGCGCTGTCGGCAGGATCGATGCCGAGCACGCCGGAGAGTTGCGCCATCGCGGTCGGCACGTCGCCGGCGCGGTCGATCCACGCCAGAAAATGATCGCGGCTCAGCGTCGCCTGCCGCACCACATCGCGAAAGGTGACGTCGGCGGCGGATGTCATCGCGGTCGCGAGCGCCCGCCCCTCGCCGCTATCGGGTGCCGCCGATGCCTCGAGCAAAACCCGAAGGCTGGCGCGCTCCAGCATCTCCGCCTGATCGCGATCGTCCATCACCGTGAACCGCGCGGGCACGTTGGCCTCGAACGGAAACTGTTGCAGCAGTCGCGTGCAGAGCGCGTGAATGGTCTGCACCTTCAGTCCGCCCGGCGTTTCCAATGCGCAGGCGAACAGTTCCCGTGCCCGCATGCGATTGTCGCCCGTTGGCTTTGCGATTCCGGAATCGCGGATCGCTGCATCGAGTTGCGCATCGTCCAGCGTGATCCAATGGCCGAGCGTGGTGAACACGCGCTCCGCCATGTTGGCGGCGGCGGCCTTGGTGAAAGTGATGCAGAGAATTTTTTCCGGCGGCACGCCGCTCAGCATCAAGCGGATGACTCGCTGCACCAGCACATGCGTCTTGCCCGAGCCGGCATTGGCCGAGACGAAGGCGGACGACGCAGGATCGGAAGCTCGCGTCTGCCGCGCGCGGGCCTCGTCGGGAATCGCGCGCGCGGTCATGCCTCGCCTCCGCTGCCGCTGCCCGTTCCTGCGGCCGACCACTCCTTGATGCGCGCGAGATCGTCGTAATTGCCGTAGCGGTTGGTCCACATCGGCAGATCGAGCGATTTGTAGGGCGTCGTTTCGTCCTCGAATTTGCGGATCAGCGCTTCGAGCTTGTTGCGCGCTTCGCTTGCGGCTTCGTCGGGATACTGCGCCTCCTGATTGCGGTCGCGCTTGAGATCGAGAACTTTCTCCTCGCCCGGCGGCGTATTGCCGCTGAGCCTGACATAGACCAATTCGCTGACCGACGACCCCGCTACGACACCGTCGAAGCCGCCTTCGATGAGAATTGCGGCTTCCAGCGTCAGTTGCGGCGACAGCCCCATCGCCACCTGCTTGCCCGTGGGTGGCTGGCCGGTCTTGTAATCAATGATCGCGAAGGTGCGATCGCTGCGCCGTTCGATGCGATCGGCACGCGCGGTGAGCGTGAACACGCGACCGTCATCGAGCGGAATCTGAATCCGGCCCTGCGTTTCGGCGGCGATGTCTTTCACGTTGAGCCGGCGGTCGCTCTCCCATGTCGCGAACCACGATGCGATGCGCAGATAGCGCGGCCACCACAGCGCCCGCGCTTCTGGTCGCTCCATCAGCGGCAGAAAATGTTTTGCGCCGGCCTCGCGCAACGCCGCCACGATATCGTCGGGCAGCGCGTCGGGGTGATCGGCCGTGAAATCGCCGAGCGCGTTATGGATCGCCATGCCGCGATCCGCTGCCGACAACGGCATATCGACCGGATCGAGCGGCTGAAGACCGAGGATGAACTTCGCGTAGATCGTATAGGGATCGCGCAGCCAGTCCTCGATCGCCGTTACCGACAGCTTCATCGGGCGCGCAGCGCGCGGCGGCGTCGGCTGCGGCTGCGCGCAGGGCGTCACGACATCGGGCCGATCGAGCGCCTGCGCATAATCTAGATAGATAGCGCCGCGCGCATTCGCCTCTTGCCAACGCGCAACGCCTGCCACGGCTTCGAGCCGATGCAGAAAGCGCGAGGCGACCGCCGGCGCGCCGCCGACTTTCGCGGCGTGACTCAAGATCACATCCGGCGTGCCGAGCATCTGCGCGAAGTCATGCGCCGACAGCCCGATACGGCGTTCCGGTAGATCGAGCCCGAGCCCGTGGCGCATCGGCCGGCTCAACCACGGATCGACGCGCGGCGCGGGCGGCCAGATGCCCTCGACGAGTCCACCCAGAATCACGCGATCGGTCTGCGTCAACCGCGCTTCGAGCGGGCCATAGATGCGCAACGTCGCATCGACGAGTTGCGGCCGCCGCACCACGCGATCCCCGAACGCCGTGCGAAACACCTCGGGATAATCGGTGTGCGTCACCACGAGACCGCTCGGCGCACCGTCCACCAAAAGCTCGTCGAACGCCGATACCAATTGCTTGCCGGCCGCGCCCTCGAAAGCCGCGACGGCATCGTCCGCATCGCGCGACAGAGCTTCGACGACGCTGCGGTGGCAAAGCGCGAACTGCGAGAAATCCTGGGGCGTGGCGGCCAGGTTTTCGAGCGGCACCAACGCGTCGCGTAAGGTTGCGATCAACATCTCGACATCGGCGAGATCGACGTCTTTCAAGCGCGCACGCGGCTCGGACGCGTGCAGCGACGACAATGCGCCGGCGCGATGCTTGGCAAGGTCGTCGCGAAACCGGACGAAATCAGTAGCGAGCCCTTGCGATCCAGCACTCGGTCGCGTGCCGCGCAGCAACGCCTGCTCCAGAATTTGCGTCGCGCGCATCCAGCCACCGCCGGCGCGGCCGAGCCGCAACAGCGGATGCTTCAGCAACGCCAGCAGCGTTGCGGGCTCCAGCCCGTCGCACGCGGCCTCGGCGGCGAGCCGCGCGAAGATGCCGGCGGGCGTGTCCATCAACCCATCGCCGCCGGAATCGTCGAAAGCAAGATTCCATCGCCCGAGCGCCGCGATCACGCGTCGCGCCAGCGCGCGGTCCGGCGTCACCAACGCGGCGGATTTGTTTTGCTCGTGCGCCTCGCGCATCGCCACCGCGATCGCCAGCGCTTCCATCTCCTGCGTATCGGCGGCGATCACTGCGAGATCGGTCATGCCGGTGGCGATGCGCGCCGCGACATCGGGCTCGGCCAGACGTCGATGCCACTGCGCACTGGCGTTCGACGGCCGCATCGACTCAGACGCCAGCAGTTCGCGTGCATGCGCTGCGGGCTTGCCGAGTTCGATCACATCGCGCCGCGCGATGCCGAAACGCGCGAGCAATCCATGCAGCGCGTATTGCGGATGATTCGACGCTGCCGGCGTCTCGGCATCGCCGCCGATCAACCGCCACGCGTCGTCCTCCAGATCTGTGTCGAGGCCGGGTAGCACCACCGCGCCATCGGGCAATTGCGCGATGGCATGAAGTAGCCGCGCCGTCGCCGGCATCGATCCGGTCGAACCCGCCGCGATGACAGGTCCGTCGCGATGCGTCGCGAGCCGCGCGGCTTCTGCGGCAATGAGCAAATCGCGGCGCAACGCCGGCTCGATCATGCCGCGCTCGGCCAAAACCGGCGGCCAAACATCGGCAGCGATCTTCAGGAAACGCAGTGTCATCTGCCAATATTGATCGAGCGCATCCGGCACGAGACCGTCCAGCGCGCGCCAGTCCACGCCCCGTGTCGCCATATCGTCCATCAAGCGCGCGAGATCGTCGGCCAGCGCCAGCGTCGAAGCCGGGCCACCGATCACCAGGGGCGCCTGCATCGGATCGTCGGGCTTCAAGCCCTTCGCCCAAGCCGCGATCAGTTGCGCAAGCACCAGCCGCCGCGGCAATCCGTCGAGCGCCGGGGCCGTATCGATCTCGGCGGACAGCGACGGTGATGCCGCCTGTGCGAAGGCCAGTTCTTCTTCGTCGATGTCGCCGAGCGTGACGATGCGCGGCAGGATCGCCGCATCCGTGCCGAGCACGTCGAGAAACACCTCGCGTGCCAGACGACCGGCGCGGCGCGTCGGCAGATATAACGTCGCCGTCGCGAGCCGTTCCGGCTGCGTGCGCGCCTCGAAGCCCGCGACCAGCGCGCCATCGACCAGCGCTTCGATCATCGTGCGGAGGAACGGTGCGGACGCGGGGATGCTGTAAACGTGCATGAACAACCTGATTCGGGGTCAGGTTGCATCATGGCATGGCGATAAGGCCGAAGGGAGTCAGGCCGACAGTTAGGCCACGCTTGCGAGCAGCGCGTCTTCGGCGGCGACGATAGCGTCGGGCGTGCCGACATGCATCCACAACCCGTCCAGACGCAGTCCGAACAACCGCTCCAGTTCGTTGGCGCGATCGAATATCGTCGTCAGCGAAAAATCGCCATTGGGCGCATCGGCGAACAACGCCGGCTTCATGATCGCGACGCCAGCATAGACGAACGGCACCACTTGGTTTTCGCGACGGCGCTTCAACGTCCCATCGGCGGCCATCGCATAATCGCCCATGCCAGAATAGCCGATGCTGACAGCGGTCGGCGCCATTAACAGCAGAATGTCCATGCGCTCCGGATCGAACGCGTCCGCGAGCCGCGCCAAATTCGGCCGCACGCCATCGACCCACATCGTGTCGGCGTTGAGATGATAGAACGGCGCGTCGCCGAGCAAAGGCAGTGCCTTCACGACGGCTCCGCCGGTGCCGAGCACCGCATCGCGTTCGTCGGAAATCGTCACCGCCGGCCGCGCGCGATCGGCGACGTGATTGATAATCTGGTCGGGCAGATAATGCACGTTGACGATGGCGCGCGTGACGCCCGCGTCGGCGAGCTTGTCGAGCACATGATCGAGCAACGGCTGTCCGGCGACGCGCACGAGCGGCTTCGGCATCGTGTCGGTGATCGGCCGCATCCGCAGTCCGAGACCGGCGGCGAGAACCATAGCTGTGGTTGGCTTAACGGGCATCTCTAATCTCAACGAGGAAAACGCAGCTTGGTTCACGAATCATAGATGCGTCGCTGCAGCGGGACCAGCCCGACGCGGATACGCACGTGAGTGACGGGTTACGATGGCAGGATGACGACAACGCGACACGGTACGAGGGCTTATCCGATCGGAAACGATCAGATCAGTCCTGATCTTGCGTTCGGCTAGGCGTCGGCGGCCTGGCTGCGCCGCGACGGCTTTTTCTTTTTGTCGGTGGCCTTGATGAAGTTGACGCCGAGCTGCTCGCCGTTCACCCAACCGAGTTCGCAGCGTCGATAAGCCAACCCGGTTGAGGACAGCAGCAGGAAGAATTCTTTCAGATTGATGCCTTCGACCGATCCGTCGACCGTCAGCTTCGCGCCGGTCTCGGAAATGTCTTCGATGGTGCAATCGCGACGCCAGGTGCCGTCGATCCCCATCATGTGCGCGCCGAAGCCGCGCTCAAAGGTCACCCGTTCGCCCTTGCGCCGTTCGACCGCCATCGTCCGTGCTCCGTGGTCCGCCACCTCTGGGTAGCGAGACAGATAATTATCACGCTAAATTAGCGAGCGACGGTAAACGGAAGGTAAACGCGGAACCTCACGCCGGCGGCGGGACGTGGGCGGCGTACCAGTCGCGCAGATCGGCAAGCACCGGATGCGCCAGCGACCGCGTCAGATAAGTCCAGATGCGCGGCTGATGCTTGAGATAATGCGGCTTTCCGTCACGGCGGTTCAGCCGCGCGAAGGTGCCGAGCAGCCGCGTGTTCCGCTGCGCCGACATGATCGCATAGTGCTCGGCGAATGCGGCCGGGTTGAACGACGGGTCAGCGGCGCGGCGCGCTTTGCAGTAGCGCCCGAACAGCGACAGCTCCAGCGATTCAGGGACGTCGATCCGCGCATCCTGCAGCAGCGAGACCAGGTCGTAGGCGGCCGGGCCGAGCACGGCGTCCTGAAAATCGATGATCCCGATTTTCGTGATGTCGGCCGGGCGGTCGGCGAGCCAGATCATGTTCGGCGAGTGAAAATCCCGCAGCATCCAGGTGGCGGGTGCCGCCGCGACGTGAACCAGCAACGCACGCCACAGCGCGACAAACGCCGCGCGTGCCGGCTCGTCCAGCACCGTCTCGCGGTCCGGCAGATACCATTCCGGCATCAGCCCGATCTCGATCAGCATCGCGTCGATATCGAACCGCGGAATGGAATAAGTCTGCTGCGGCGTCAGGGGAAGCGCGGTCGGCAGCTCGTCGCGATGCATCGCTGCAAGCAGATCGGTCGCGACCTGATAGCGCTCCGGAATCGGCTGAGGTGGATCGCCGGTCAGCACGCCTTCGCGGCCGAAATCCTCGGTGATGAGAAACCCCGCGTCGAGATCGGCGTGGTGGATCGCCGGCGCGGAAAGCCCTAGCGCACGCAGTCCGCTGGCAATGGCGACGAAAGGCTTAACATCCTCGGCGAGATGTACCGCTGCACTATAGGCCTTGCCGTTATAATGCGCCGGCCCATCCGGCCGCCGCGGCGCATTCATCAGAATGACGACGTCGGTGCCGCGCAGCAGCCGCGCATAGGACCGCGTCGACGCGTCGCCGGCCATCCGCTCCCGCTCGGCATCGATGTAACCTGCGCCATCGAGAAACAGCCGGAGTGCCGCGAGCCGCGCCACTTGAGCGGCGGCTTTGCCGTGGCCGGTGATCTCGGCTGCACGCGCATTCGCGCCCTGCGCGGGGCGATGGCTGAACGCGATGTCGATGCGGTCAACGGGCAGCATCGCTGGCGCGCGTTCCGGCCATTCGATCAGCGCAACCACGCCGTCCGGGAGCGGCGCGAGTCCGATCTCTTCAAGTTCGGCGGGATCGTTGACGCGATACAAATCCGCATGCAGCAGTTGAAACGACGGCAGCTCGTAAAATTGCACCAGCGTGAAGGTCGGGCTCGGCACCTCCAGCGCGTCGTCGCCGGCGAGGTAGCGGATCATCGCGCGTGCCGCGGCGGTCTTGCCCGCGCCGAGATCGCCTGACAGTGTGATGACGTCGCCGGGGCCGACGAGCAGCGCCAGATCGGCCATCAGATGAGCGGTCGCGGCTTCGTTACGCAGCGCGACCAGAAATGTCTGGGGCTCGCTCATTCGGCGGCGTTGCGATGCGCTTGCTGATCGACTGGGAAGCTGCACGTCACCGTGGTGCCGGTGCCGACGACGGAGTCGACATGCACCTTGCCGCCGTGCAACTCGACGAAGGAGCGCACCAGCGAGAGGCCTAAACCTGCGCCGCGATGTCGCGAGCCGTTCGAGTGGCTCTCGAACCAGTCGAACACCTTGTCCTTCACGTCAGCCGGAATGCCGGGCCCGGAATCCGTGACGGAGAAGATGACCTTGTGATCGGTCCGGACGGCGCTGAGCGCGATCGTCGAATCCTGCGGCGAAAATCCGACGGCATTGGCGAGCAAATTATATAGCACCTGCACGACGCGGCGCTGGTCGCCGACGAAGTTGCCGATATCGGGATCGAGCGCGACATGCAGCGTAATGCGATCGCGCGCGAGCCTGTCTTGAATGCCGGCAGCGGCATCGTCGATGGTCTTGCGGATATCAACCGGGCCGAGATTGAGCGACATCGCGCCGGCATCGATGGTGGCGAGGTCGAGGATGTTGTTGATGATCGCGAGTAGCGCGTCGGTCGAACTGGTGATGTAGCCGACATATTCGGATTGCTTAGGCGTCAACGGGCCGGTTGCGGCATCGCTGAGGAAATGCGCAAAGCCGATGATCGTGGTCAGCGGCGAGCGCAGCTCGTACGACACGTGGTGGACGAAATCGACCTTCATCTGGTCGGCGGTCTCCAGCGCTTCGTTGCGTTCGCGCAACGCCCGCTCGACATTTTCGGTGTCGGTGATCTCTTGGAATGTCAGCATGGTCGCGCCGTCCGGCAGCGGCATCGTCATGCAGGCCAGTACGCTGCCGTCCTTGCGCTCCAATTTCAGCGACAACTCGACGCGGTCGTCGATCCCCGTGATCGCGCCACGCAAGCTTTGCCAAGCCGCGTCGTCGTCGAACAGCGGTTGGCACCAGTCCTTGACGAGTTCGATGTGGGGCTGCGCCTGCAACGGCTCGGTCGGCAGATGCCACATCTTGGCGAACGCCGGATTGAACAGTTGCACGCGGCCATTGCTGCCGAACACCGCGACGGCTTCGTTGAGGTTGTCGAGCGTCTCGTGCTGGACCCGGGTCAAGCCGTCGAAGCGCCGCGCCAGATCGAGGCTTTCGGTGACATTGTCGAACAGATAGGTGACACCGCCCTCGAGGTTCGGCGTGGTGACGACGCTGACCGCGCGGCCGTCCGGCAGATACCAGGTGTCCTTTTCCGGTTCCACCGCGCGATAGGCCTCGTGCAGCTTGGCCTTCCAGGCCCGGAAATCCGGCTGCTCGGGGAGTTTGCGGGCGGCGCGCAGCCGGTCGA
>JANMAN010000606.1:0-5188 GCA_031359885.1 Tardiphaga sp.
GGCGTTGCCGCGATCAACCTGGACTTTACGCTTGCGGGCTGGCAGGGCAATGGCGACGTCGAAAACAGGTGCGAGGCTCGAAATGTTGACCGTCCATCATCTGAACAATTCGCGCTCGCAGCGAGTGTTGTGGCTGCTCGAAGAGTTGGACGTGCCTTACGACATCAAGCGTTATCAGCGCATGGCGAACATGCTGGCGCCGCCCGACTTGCGCGCGATCCATCCGCTCGGCAAGTCGCCTGTCATCACCGATAACGGCAACACCATCGCGGAGTCCGGCGCGATCGTGGAATATCTGATCGGAACCTACGGCAACGGTCGCCTAATACCCGCCGAGAAAACACCGGAGCGGCTGCGTTACACCTATTGGCTCCACTATGCCGAAGGTTCGGCGATGACGCCGTTGCTGTTGAAGCTGTTGTTCACGCTGATGCCGAAGCGTTCACCGTTCCTGATCCGTCCGTTGGTGCGCAAGATATGCGATACCGCGCTAGCGACGCTGGTGACACCTCAGCTCAAGACGCACATGGCGTTCTGGGAGAGCGAGCTTTCGAAGAGTTCATGGTTTGCCGGCGACGAATTCACGGCCGCCGATATTCAGATGAGCTTTCCGCTAGAGGCTGCCGCTGCGCGCGGCGGTCTGGAGCAGGGCCATCCGAAGGCGATGGACTACCTCGCGCGCATTCACGCGCGTCCGGCCTATCAGCGCGCGCTTGCTGTTGGCGGGCCGTATGAGATCGGGAAGTAAGGCCATGGACGGCCCCGCCATGACGGACTTTTGCGAATATAACCGGAGTCGAAAACCTTACGCCCAGGCCCGCTCGGTCTTCGCCTTGGCTTCGTAGCTGTCGATCGAGGCTTTCTTTTCCATCGTGAGGCCGATGTCATCGAGGCCGTTGAGCAGGCAGTGCTTGCGGAACGGGTCGATCTCGAACTTGACCACGCCGCCGTCGGGGCCGCGAATTTCTTGCGCCTCGAGATTGATCGACACCGTCGCGTTGGCGCCGCGCTCGGCGTCGTCGAACAGCTTGTCCAAATCGGACTGCTCGACGCGGATCGGCAAGATGCCGTTCTTGAAGCAGTTGTTATAAAAAATGTCGCCGAACGATGTCGAGATCACGCAGCGGATGCCGAAATCCAGCAGTGCCCATGGCGCGTGCTCGCGGCTCGATCCACAGCCGAAATTGTCGCCGGCCACGAGAATCTTGGCGTTGCGGTAGGCGGGCTTGTTCAGCACGAATTCCGGGTTTTCGCTGCCGTCGTCCTTGTAGCGCTGCTCCGAAAAAAGACCCTTGCCCAATCCGGTGCGCTTGATGGTCTTCAAATACTGCTTTGGGATGATCATGTCGGTATCGACATTGATGATCTTCAGCGGTGCGGCGACGCCGTCCAGCGTGGTGAATTTGTCCATGGCGCAATTCCGGTTCCTGCTGACGAGGGTTGCGTTTTATCCGCTTTGATAGCCGGCTTCAATCCAAGGGCTTAAAATCCACGGGCCTCAATCGACGCTGGCTTCGATCGCTTCCATATCGTCATCCGACAGGCCGAAATGGTGGCCGATCTCGTGAATCAGCACGTGGCGGACGATGTGGCCGAGCGTTTCGTCGTTTTCGGCCCAATAATCCAGGATCGGTCGGCGATACAGCCAGACCATGTTCGGCAGCCGCCCGGATTCGTCGATGCTCTGGAACGGCAGGCCGACGCCTTGAAACAGGCCGAGCAGGTCGAATTCCGTCTCGGCTTTCAACTCTTGCAGGACGTCATCGGTCGGAAAATCATCGACACGGATAATGACGCCCTCGCAGAGTTTACGAAAACTCTCCGGCAGCAGTGCAAACATCTTATGTGCCATGTCTTCCATGGCGGCGAGGTCGGGGGCTTTGGCGTCGGGCGACATCGGCGATCTGTAGACGGTCTCGGCTGCAATTGGGAGTGCAGTTGACGCGCGCGCGGCAATCGGGGACGTTGCGGCGACAAGATGACGGGGCACGGCGATGCGGATCACTTTGGCGGCAATCGGACTGTTCGCGACGCTGGCGATCGCGCCGCACGCCAATGCTCAGCAGGCCAGTGCTCAGGCGCCCGCGCCCGCGATCCAGTTGGCGCAAGTTTTTCAAGATCGGGCTTATCAGGCCGACGCGCCGCCGCCCCGCCGGCGTCCGCGCGTCCGCATCTACCAGAACGACGAACGCGGCGTGTATCCGAGCTACAATCCCGGTCCCAATGCGGTGCGCGATTGCAGCGCCACCTATGTGCAGGAATTCCGCCCGAGCGGGACGGTGATCACACCGCGGCTCAATTGCTATTGGCGACGCGGCTAACGACGCTCCTTGAATCGAGCAGCCGGTGAACCGTCGGCCATGATCGCCACACCCAGCCTAAGACCGTGACATCGGCCACGAAGGCACACGTGCCGATTCACCATGCGTCATAATCCCGCTGCGGCCAGGCATGCACCCCATTCAGTTTATGTTCATAGCGTGCCAAATAAGTTCGCGGAACGCGCGAAGGCTTGAAAAATCCGTCGATAACGCCGACTCGCCTCGCATCACCATGTCGACCAACCCAAGGAGACTTCAATGACTCTCAAGAAGGTTCTCGGTTTTCTGGCCATCGCCGGATTGCTGTTCGTCGCGGCCCCGACCAAGCCGGCCCATGCCGTGTCGCTTTTGAACCCGGCGGCTGCGGCGCTGGTCCAGAGCGGCGAAACGCTGACCACCGAAGTGCGCTGGCGCCGTGGTGGCTATGGCTATCGCCGTGGCTTCTATCGCCCGCGTTACTACGCGCCGCGCCGCTATTACCGTCCGCGATATTACGCCCCGCGCCGCTTCTACCGCTTCTGAACGAAAACAGGCCCGCGCAAGCGGGCCTGTTTGTTTTAGAACCGGTTGCGTCCCGGAACTCTTACGCTAACGAAAACGTCAAAGCTGGTTTCGGAAATTATATGGACTATGTGCGTTAGCGCGACATGATCGAGGTGCAGTAATGCCTCGATAGAATTAGCCGGCAGACGTTTAAACCGGCTCGTCAGCAACAGGAGCGTAAACATGAAACTATCATTTGGATCGGCGATCTTGGTCGCCTCCTTAACGTTGGGTGGGGCTGCCATCGGCGGTTCGGCCATCGCGGCACCGGCCGGCAAGGTCGGCATCACCGCAGAAACTTCATCGGCCATCACCGATGTCAGCGCGCAGCGGCGCTATGGCGGTCGTGGTGGCTTCGGCGGCTATCGTGGCGGATACCGCGGTGGCTTCGGACGTGGTTATGGCTACGGCGGCAGCTACGGCTATGGTCCGCGTTTCGGGTATGGCCCGCGCTTCGGCTACGCCCGGCCGTTCTATCGTCCGGTCGGCTACTACGGTGGCTATCGCCCCGCGTATTATCGCCCGGCCTATTACGGCGGTTATCGCCCTGCTTACTACGGTGGCTATCGTCCGGCCTACTACGGTGGTTATCGTCCCGCTTACTACGGCGGCTACGGTTACGGCGGCGGATACGGCTTCGGCGGTCCGCGCATCGGTGTGGGTTTTGGCCCGATCGGCGTCAGCTTCGGTGGCTTCGGCTACTAAGTTCGTCACATGATCTGATCGCCACGAAACGATCTGATCGCTACGAAACGGCCGGGCCTTGCCCGGCCGTTTTCGTTTTGCCGATGATCTGCGGCAATTGGTCAGGTCTACGCCAATGTGTCCGGCCAATCTTTCAATCCGCGGCCGGCTCGGATAAACCGCCGCAATGAATCGGACCGGCCTCGTCATCGCGCTTAGCCTCGCCGTCCTAATCGGACTGGCATCGGGGCTATATCCGGACCTCGATCTGCAGCTCGCCGCGCTGTTCTACGATCCGGCCGTGAAAGATTTCCCGTTACGCCACAATCGCGTGGCGATGTTCGCGCGCGACGCCGCGATGTGGATCGCGTGGGGCATGGCCGCACCAGCCATCGTGGCGCTGATCGTGAAGCTTCTGTGGCCCGACCGTGCGCTGCGCATGTCCGGCCGCGCCATCGTGTTTCTGCTCGTGAGCATCGTTCTGTCGGCCGGCGTGCTGACCAATCTGACGTTCAAGAGCCATTGGGCGCGACCGCGTCCGGTGATGGTGACGCAGTTCAACGGCCCGTGGGAATTTAAAGCATGGTGGGATCCGCGCGGCGCATGCCCGCGCAACTGCTCGTTCTTCTCCGGCGAAAGCGCGACCGCATTCTGGGCCTATGCGCCGGCGGCGCTCGCGCCGCCCGCGTGGCGGCCTCTGGCCTATGTCGGCGCGACCATCTTCGGTATCGTGACCAGCGTGTTGCGCATGGCCTTCGGCGGTCATTTTTTCACCGACGTCACGATTGCTGGGCTTGTCGCGTTTCTTGTCGTTTGGCTGCTGTATAACGGGCTCTATCGCTGGCGAGCCACCCGCACGACCGATGCCCGGATCGATGCCGCGTTGACGCGCTTTGCCTGGCCAGGCTATCGCTGGCGTCGCAAGCTTGGCGGTCAAGATGTCGGTCCCGTGCCGACCACGGCCGATGAAGTAAGCCGCCCTTAGGCGCGCGAACATCGATCGTCGCGTCCCAACACCGCACATGAAATTGCCCGATTGGAAGTCCGATGACCACGATTTTGAAGCATCTTCCGAAGGGGGAAAACGTCGGGATCGCTTTCTCGGGCGGATTGGACACCAGCGCCGCGCTGTTGTGGATGAAGCAGAAGGGCGCACGCGTCTTCGCCTACACCGCCAACCTCGGCCAGCCCGACGAGGCCGACTACGACGAAATTCCGCGGAAAGCGATGGAGTTTGGCGCAGAGAAAGCCCGTCTCGTCGATTGCCGCACGCAACTGGTTCATGAGGGAATTGCCGCCATTCAGTCGGGCGCCTTCCATGTCTCGACCGGCGGCATCGCTTATTTCAACACCACGCCATTGGGTCGCGCCGTGACCGGCACGATGCTGGTCTCGGCGATGAAGGAAGACGGCGTCAACATCTGGGGCGACGGTTCGACTTATAAAGGCAACGATATCGAACGGTTCTATCGTTACGGACTGCTGACCAATCCGGACCTGCGGATCTACAAGCCCTGGCTCGACCAGCATTTCATCGACGAACTCGGCGGCCGAGCGGAAATGTCGGCGTTCATGACCGCCCACGGCTTCGCCTACAAGATGAGCGCCGAGAAGGCCTATTCGACCGACAGCAACATTCT
>JANMAN010000617.1:0-5463 GCA_031359885.1 Tardiphaga sp.
ATCGCCGAGCGCAGCGTGTGATCCTGATTCCACGCTGCGATCTCGCGCGTCACGCCGTCCCACTTGAACACGTCCTTGTCGGGGTCCGCGACAACGCCGGTTTCGAGCGCGATCAACGAGTTCGGAATCTTGAACGTCGACGCCGGCAGTTTCGCCTCGCCGGAGCGATCCGTGTCGCTCGCGACGATCAAATAATCACTGGTCTTATAACCGACGAGAGTGCCGGACGTGCCGATGTCCGCAAAATGCTTCAGCAAACCGTCACGGATCTCGCTGCGCTGAGGGGCGACCTCGGCGTAAGCGGGGGTGGCGGCCGCAGCCAACACGACGAGAAACTGACGGCGATCGATCATGGGCACCTCGCAGCACGCACCAGGAAGTGCGCGCTTCATGGTCAAAGAATGACGATCGTCAGCGCCGCGACAATTTCATCACGAAGACCAGAACCTCGGCGACGGCGCGGTACAATTCCTCGGGTATTTCGTCGCCGAGTTCGATGCTGGACAGCGCACCGGCCAGCACTTCGTTTTCCTCGATGGGCACGTCGTGGGCTTTGGCGACCTCGATAATCTTGGCGCCGATCGCGCCGCGGCCTTTGGCAACCACGCGCGGCGCGCCGGTGCGGTCGTATTGCAAAGCGACGGCAAGCTGCTTGGCGGCAAACTCCGTCATGATGCGCGATTCAGAAAGTGACCGGCGGACAGGGTCTGTGCGCGCGCCGGCGCGCCGTCCGCGATGACGATGTCGCCGGTTTTAAGTTCGGCACGATCGAGCGACGCGCCGAGCTGAAAGGCGTTGGCACGCAACTGCGCGGCTGTCGCCGGTCGCTCGGCCCACATCTTGACGGAGGTGGTGTTGCCGCTGAACGAGATCAGCGCGTGCACCGGACCTGCCGGCTCGATGTCGAGCGAAAACCGCGCGCGCCAGACGCGCCGTGCTGCCTCGGCCTCGCTGCCGCCATCGCGCGCGATCTCGAATTGCGCCATCGCCGTCCCCTGCGGCGTCACGAAGGGAATCTCGAAATTCCAGCGCGGTTGAAGCGTCTCGCTGCGCGGCAGCGTCATGTCCACGCGATCCGGCAACGACGCGATCTGCAGCAGCGTCTGCCGCCCCAGCGCGCCCTCGGTGTCGGTCAAAAGCTGTTGCGCGATGGCAATCGGCTCCGCGCCCGGCGCAAGCGATGGCCCGGCGACGGGTTGAGCGGACGGCAAGGCATCTCGAAACGGTGGCGGCGGTATGTTGCGTGCAAGCGGCACGGCCGGATCGGATGCAAGCGCGCGCGGCTGATTGGCAGCGCCGGACGAAATCGTGGTCGGCAATATGACATCGCTCAACCCAGCTTCGGACAAAATCGACGGGACGAGGCCAGCGATGCGTGCCGCAACGGACGGCGTACTGGTCTCTCCCGCTGTCGTAGACGTCTGCGGCGACGACGTCGTCGTTTGCGGTGCTACACCCTGCTTTGTAACGATTGCAGCGTCCGCCGACGGCTCGCCGATGAAAGTCGCAAGCGCCTGACGCAACACGGTGAGCGCGGCCTTGAGGTCCGGCAGCGCAGCAGTGGATGACGCAGGAGCGGTCGCTAGCGAAGCTTCCAGCACGAGACCCGACGATGCCAACGCGCTCTTGATGTCGGAGCCGGTGATCGCTTTGTCGCCGGGTTGGCGAAGCGCGAGCACTTGCGTGGCGGCGACGAGGACCGGCTGCGGCAGACTGCCCGACGTTGCGGCCGTAACGAGGTTTGCGAACAGCGGCGACAAGCCTGTCTGTTTCGTCGCAGCCGTTTGTGCGGCCGCAGCCACGGCCACCGTTTCGGCCGGCGACAAGGCCGGACGAACGACGTCCGCTTGAGCGGGCAATCTCGGCGCGAGCGGAATATCATCCAGGACCACGGCACCAGCGCGCGGCGCGCTTGTCGTGTCCGGCAACACTTGCGTGAGGCTGATCCCGTTTTTCGTCTGGATCACCGCGAGCTGCAACGTTTGCCCAGGCTGCAACGGCAATGTCGTCGCGACGTCGAGCGTCAGATTGGCGATGGCCATCCGAACGAGGTTTGCATCGAGCAGCTTGAGGACTTGCGCGGTCACCACCGTGCCGGGCTGCAACGCGACGTCGAGCGTCGCCGGCTTCGGCGCATTGGACGGCGTGACTGGTGTGATCGATAGCGCCATGAGACCTCGTGACCCGAGGCTAAACCAGCGCCGTAAACCCTTTGTTAACTTGCACCGCGCATCGCGGCGATGACATCCGCCGCAGCGCGAAAATCGACCAACCGCGCGGCGCGCCGCGCAGCGACCTCCTCGTCGATGCCCCATTGATCGACGTTCCAGTCGTCGTCGACATGGGCCGCGGCCCAGACCTGATCGGCATCGCGTGCTCCGTGGTGGAGCGCCACCGCAAGCAGCGCGGAGCCGGTCAGCGTCGTGACGATATGCACGGCTGCGACCGACCACGGCTCGTTCGGCAACGCTGCCGTTGCGGCGGCAAGCGCCAGCGCGGGCTGTTCGGCGTGCACGATGCCTTCCGCCAAGATGAACCGCGCGCCGAGCGTATCGGCCGCCCAGAACAGCACGCCGTCCCAGGCAGCGGCTTCGCGCGCGACCAATTCCTGCGGGTGGCCGGCGCGGTAACACAGAAGATCCGACCCGAAATATTTGGCAACGTCCTCTTTGACGTCCTCGACGCGATCGACCACGCCGTCGAGAACGCTGTTGGCCAGCCGCGTCATCGGCATCGTCATGGGATCGATGACGTCGATCTGCGCATTCCATTCCGCTGCGATGGTGTCTGCGATCACGCGTGCGGGCACGGCCACGACTTTGCGCGACGGCGTCTTGATAGGCTTGCCGTCGAGCAGAACGGCGAAGCCGTCCGGCGTCTCGGTCACACTGGCGTGGGCGTAGAATTTCTTGCGTTGCGGCGTGCGCGTCGACAGCCGCACGGCTTCGTGCGGATCGAGCGGCGATTGGCCGGCGACTTCATCGAACAACTCACGCATCGCGTTCGGCACTCATGTTCCGTTGGCACAGGCACGCGAGTAAGCCGCGCGATCGGCCGCAGTCGAACGCGACGCGTTGCCGTCCGTCAGGCAGTCGATGACGCGATCGTTGAACGAGCGGCGACCTGGCGCATTCGTCGTCGGCTGCTGCGGCGGCGCGTCCATTTTGGGCACTTGCGGCACAGCCATGCTCGGCGGCGGTGGGGGCGGCGGCTGTGGAATCGGCGGCGGCGTCACAGTCTGCGGCACGAGCTGCGCCGATGCGGGTGCAATGGCGACCGCGCTCATAAGCGCGACAAGGATGAGAGCTATTTTCATCCGTTTCATGTTGGGATCGTCCCGCGACATCGCAAGATCATTCTTCCGGAGCGTTGTCGATCGGATCGAAACGATCGCCTTCGAGCGACAACAGGTTCCACGATTGCTGCATATGCGGCGGCAGCGGCGCGGTCGCGTCGATTACGCCGCCGCGCGGATGCGGGATCACGATCCGACGCGCAAGAAGATGCAGTCGCTTCTGCAAGCCGCCGGGCAGTTCCCAGTTTTCCTTGTTGAAATATTTGGGGTCGCCGATGATGGCGTGGCCGATATGCGCCATATGCGCGCGCAACTGATGGGTCCGCCCCGTCACCGGCTTGAGCGACACCCAGGCGAGCTTCTGCGCCGAGGTCTCGACCACCGCGTAATACGTCACGGCATGGCTCGCACCGTCGTCGCCATGTTTTGCGACGCGCATGATGGTATCGTCTTCGCTTTCTTCCTTCGCCAAATAGGTCGAGATGCGGCCCTGCTTCGGCTTCGGCACGCCGGCGACGAGCGCCCAATAGACTTTGCGCGCCGAGCGCTCGCGGAACGAGCCGGTCAATGCGGTCGCCGCGAAGCGCGTCTAGGCGATCAGCAGTCAGCCCGAGGATACCTTGTCGAGCCGATGCACAAGACGCGGCTTCTGGCCCTTCGCGTCGCGCATCACCTCGAGCATCATGTCCACATGCCGCGTTGTGCCGCTGCCGCCTTGCACCGCGAGACCGGCGGGTTTGTTCAACACCATGACGTCGGCGTCTTCGTAGATCGTCATGTCCTTGAGCGCTTGCAACGTCTTCTGCGCGCCCTCGGTGAGTTCGCCCACGACCTTCGGCGTATCGAGCTTCAGCGGCGGGATCCGGACGCTCTGACCTTCTTCGAGGCGATCCTTGCTGTCGGCGCGCTTGCCGTTGATGCGCAACTCGCCTTTGCGGACGATGCGCTGGATATGGGAAAACGACAGCCCCGGAAAACGATGTTCGAGAAAGCGATCGACGCGCATGTTGTTTTCGTCGGGCGTCACGAGCACCGTCTGCACGCTGGTCGGCAGCGGCGGCGCTTCGACGACGACTTTCTCGGGTTCCGCGACGAAGGGCGCAACCTTCGGGGCCCGCATCGCTGCCGGCGGTCGTTTCGATGTGTGGCGGCTCGGACGAAACCCCTCGACCGGCGGACGCTGCGGGCGTTCGCTGCGCTCGGAACGCGCGTGTTCGGGGCGCGCTCTTTCGGGACCTGCTCTTTCGGGGCGCGCTCTTTCGGGACGTGCTCTTTCGGGACGTTCGGTACGCGGGCGTTCCGAACGCGGGCGTTCTGAATGCTCAGAAGCAAAACGCTCGCCACGCGGCGCACGTTCGTCTCGCGGCCGTTCGCTGCGCGAAGCCGGCGCGTGTTCGCTACGCGGCGCGCACTCGTCGCGGCCGGCATCGCGGGCGGACTCGCGGCCCGACTTGCTCGGAGCCTTGTTGGGCGGACGCGGCCGCTTGGCGCGATCCGGTGCGCCGCGCTTGGCGAGAGGTTTCTTGACGCGACGGCTCATCACAAAGGCTCCAGGGAAGCCGTGGCCTTAGCGCATAACGCCGCCGGGGTCACGGTGAAACACGGGGATGCGATCTCGCGGCTCGCATGAGCCCGAGGTGTGAACGGCACCGTCCAGATGGAGGGCGGCGGCGCGCCGGCAGGCGCAAGGTGATCTTGATTCGCGAACCGGAAAGCCGGCCCGCGCCGCCTTCCGGCGCGCCACCACAGCTTTTATGTCCGAGGGGCCGTGCTTTCGGGTGCAGCCATCCGGCCGGCTTTCGCCGCCTTCGCCTGCTCCACGTCAGCCATTGAAGGCAGACCCTCATAATGGGGTCGGACGGTTCTCCCTCGACCCCCGAGTGCGCGGGGCACGACCCCCGCGCCCGCAGGCGCTGCATTGCGGTCCGCTGCATGACGTCTCATGAAACGCCCTCCGCAACCGCAATAATCTGGGTATATAGTCTTATAGGATTTTGTCAAGATGCTGTGGCCGTTGCCCGGCATTTCAAACTGATACAGGGGTTATGGATTCCGGGCCTACACCATCCGTCGGCTGCGCCGACGAATGATGCATCCCGGAATGACGACGAACATAAAGACTGTCATTCCGGGGCGCGCATTGATCGACGACATTGACGTTTTACGTC
>JANMAN010000618.1:0-4181 GCA_031359885.1 Tardiphaga sp.
TCCAAAGAGAAGCCCGTGAAGGCGACCTTCATCATCGCGACCGGCGGCACCGGCCAGATGCTGTCGCTGCCGATGAACGAGTATTTGCAGCAGAGCTTCAAGGAAATCGGCGTCGACGTCGAGTTCAAGGTCGTCGAATTGGAGGCGCTATACGCCGCGTGGCGCAAGGGCGCGGCTGACGAAAGCATGGCGGGCATTACGGCGAACAACATCGCTTATGTCACGTCCGATCCGCTTTACGCGATCGTGCGGTTCTTCCACTCGAACCAGGTCGCGCCGGTTGGTGTGAACTGGGGCGGCTACAAGAACCCGAAGGTCGATGCGCTGATCGACGAGGCCAAACAGAATTTCGATCCGGCCAAGCAGGACGAGTTGCTAGCGCAGGCCCACGCCCAAATCGTCGACGACGCGACGCTTGTCTGGGTGGTGCACGACACCAACCCGCACGCGCTGTCGCCGAAGATCAAGAAATTCGTGCAGGCGCAGCACTGGTTTCAGGATCTGACGACGATCGGGATGGAGTAGAGCTAACGCCGAGATCTTGGAGCCGGCACTGCCGACGATTTCTTCGTCGGCAGAACGCGGTCACGAAGGGTAACGGGGCATTTAAATAGCTCGTTGTCACCGCGCAGGACACGAAAAAGACATCCACCATAAAACCCTGAACTGCTTGGCCACCCGCTTTTGCGGGTGGCACCGCTGTGCGTGCGCTGCTTATGCCCAAATGAAATCAAAAAGGCTGATTGTGCTTTCCCGCGCAACGGATTCGGTCAAGCGGCGTTAGCAGGCGCAGCATACCATCCGAATTTCCGTAGCCATCGGGGGCACCATGAGCGACGCACTGCCAGAGACCGTTACAAAGAGCCGCGGCGACACTGGCTTCCATGTCGAAGAGGGCCTTCCGTACCCGCTCGGCGCGACTTGGAACGGCCAGGGCACCAACTTCGCTTTGTTCTCCGCCAACGCCACCAAGGTCGAGGTTTGCTTCTTCAATGGCGACACCGAGACGCGGATCGAACTGCCGGAATACACCGATCAGGTTTTTCACGGCTTCATTCCGGATGTCGGTCCCGGGACGTTTTACGGATATCGCGTCTACGGTCCTTATGAACCGACCAAAGGCCATCGATTCAACCACCACAAATTATTGCTCGATCCCTATGCTCGCGCGCATGCCGGACAACTCAAGTGGGACCCGGCCGTGTTCGGCTATGAGATGGAGAGCGGCGACGATACGACATTCGACGAACGCGACAGCGCGCCGTTCATGCCGAAATGCGTCATCGTCGATCCGGACTTCGATTGGACCGGCGAATCCGGCCGACAGAACGTGCCGTGGGACGAGACTGTCATCTATGAAACCCACGTCAAAGGGTTCACGCACCAGCATGCTGGCGTCGACGAGTCTTTGCGAGGCACCTATGCCGGCTTTGGCAGCCCGGTCATCGTGGATTATCTGAAAAACCTCGGCATCACATCCGTCGAGCTTTTGCCGATTCACACTTTTATCAACGACAGCCAACTGCTGGAAAAAGGTCTGACCAACTATTGGGGCTACAACACCATCGGTTTCTTCGCCCCCGATCCGCGCTATGCGTCGGACGTGCCGAACTCGCTGCGCGAGTTCAAGGAAATGGTAGCGCGGCTGCACGCCGGTGGTCTCGAAGTCATCCTCGACGTGGTCTACAATCACACCGCCGAAGGCAATCAACTTGGACCGACGCTGTCGTTCAAAGGTATCGACAACGCCAGTTACTATCGCCTTCCCGACAACAAGCGCCACTACATCAATGATACCGGCACCGGCAATACGGTGAATCTGTCGCATCCGCGCGTCATCCAACTCGTGACCGACAGCCTTCGCTATTGGGCCGAGCAGATGCACATCGACGGCTTCCGCTTCGATTTAGGCACCATTCTCGCGCGCGAGGTTTATGGGTTCACCGAGCAGAGCGGCTTCCTCAAAGCAGTCGATCAGGATCCGGTGCTCCGGTCGGTCAAGTTGATCGCCGAGCCTTGGGACTGCGGACCGGGCGGCTATCAGGTCGGTCAATTCCCGCCCGGCTGGGCGGAGTGGAACGACAAGTTTCGCGACACTGCGCGAGACTTTTGGCGCGGCGACGCATCGATCGGACAGCTCGCGACGCGCGTGGCGGGCTCGGCTGATTTGTTCAAGGAATTCGGCCGCCGCGCGTGGTCAAGCGTCAATTTCATCACGGCGCATGACGGCTTCACACTAAACGACTGGGCTAGCTACAACGAAAAGCATAACGACGCCAACGGCGAGGATAACAAGGACGGCAGCAGTAACAACGCGTCCTGGAATTGCGGCGTCGAAGGCCCGACCGACGACGAAGCGATTAACACACTACGCAACCGGCAAAAGCGCAACATGCTGGCGACGCTGCTGCTATCACAAGGCACGCCTATGCTGCTCGCCGGAGACGAGTTCGCGCGGACGCAGCACGGCAATAACAATGCGTATTGCCAAGATAGCCAAATCTCTTGGGTGAATTGGGAGCTCGATGGTGATGCTGAAAAGCTGCTCGGGTTCGCCAAACATCTGCTGAAACTGCGGCACGACTATCCGACATTACGACGCAGCCGCTTTCTAGACGGCACTTACGACGAGAAGCTCGGCATCCGAGGCCTGACGTGGATCAACGCCAACGGCGGCGAGATGCAGCAGGCCGATTGGGACGACACAAACACCAAATGCATCGGTATGCTGATCGACGGTCGCGCGCAGAAAACCGGCATCCGCAAACAGGCAACCGACCCGACGATGCTAATCGTTTTCAACAGCTTCGAAGGCGGAGTCGATTTTAAAATGCCGGAAAACACTGGCGGTCAGCATTGGACGTTGCTGGCAGACACGAACATTGCCAATCAGCCCCCGCAGGAGGATTTCGCATTCGGCGATGTTTACCTCGTGACAGGCAGATCGTTGTTGCTCTTCACGTTGATCGCATAACCATCATCGAAACCTATCGCGTCGCGTGACGTTGTACCGCCATCACCACCAGGGAAAAGAATTATGGCGGATACGTCGCAGATCAAAGAACATATGGACGTGATCTCGTCCGACAAAAAGACCGTTGGAAGAGTCGATCATCTCGATGGTCCGGACAAGATCAAGCTGACAAAAGCCAGCTCACCGGACGGGCAGCACCATCATTTTATTCCGACGGACTGGATCGACCACATCGATCAGCACGTTCATCTGTCAAAGACCGGTGCAGATGTCACTGCGCATTGGCAGCACGGCGCGAAATGATTTGATCTTGTATTGAAAAGCCCGCTCGGAGAAATCCGAGCGGGCTTTTTCACATGAGCTGCCTCCTACAAACGGATCAATCGATAATCGCCACCGCTCGTGTCCAGCCCGCCGACGCGAGCTCGATTTTGACCGGAAAGCAAGACACCATGAAGCCGGTCGATGGCAGTTGTTCGAGATTGTGCAGCTTTTCGATGTGGCAATAGCCGATGTGACGACCGGCCTTGTGGCCTTCCCAGATCAAGCTGGCGTCTTTCGTTTCGGCATATTTCTTTGCGGTGTACACGAACGGCGCGTCCCAACTCCAGCCGTCGATACCGGTGAGTCGAACGCCCCGTTCCAGCAGATACATCGTTGCCTCGTACCCCATGCCGCAGCCCGACGTGACGTAATCCTGCTGCCCGTATTTGAGACCGGCCGACGTATTGACGACGACGATTTCAAGCGGCTGCAAGGTATGTCCGATGCGCTTCAGCTCGGTTTCGACATCGTTTGCGGTCGCGACATAGCCGTCGGGGAAGTGTCGGAAGTCGAGCTTCACTCCAGGCTGCAGGCACCAGTCCAGCGGCACCTCGTCGATGGTCCAGGATTTCTCGCCGTGATTCATCGTCGGATGAAAGTGCCACGGCGCGTCGAGATGCGTGCCGTTATGCGTCGAGAGTTGAACCTGCTCGACGGCCCAGCCCTGCCCGTCGGGCAAGTCTTCGGCTTTCAACCCGTCGAAGAATTGCAGCATACGCGGCAGGCCCTGCTGATGATCGATATATTGTATCGTCGGATGCCCCCCTGGCGGATCGGCCGGCACGTCATTTTGCAGCGGCACGGAGATGTCGATCAGGCGGCGGGGCATAGAGAGACTCCCTTAAAGTTTTTGATTCAACGTGCGGCATTCCGAGATGTGTCA
>JANMAN010000619.1:0-3242 GCA_031359885.1 Tardiphaga sp.
GACGAATTCCGTCAGCAACCGCCCGACCGACACCACATCGCCCAGGGGCAACTGCGCGCGGCGACCCTGCGCGACATTCAACCTGATCTGGTCGGTCGGCAAAAACCCGAAGCGTCGCGCGACGGCGTCGACAACCGCCGGATCGTTGCGCGGGATCACGCTGAGATGATCGCCGACGCGGTAGCTCATGCCGGCCGGCAATTGCACCTCGATATGTCGCGTCGATCGCATCGGCTGGTCGGCTGGCTGATTTTGCAGTTCGCGATTATCGATGATCTTCATCGCCACGACGCCGCCCTGCGCGACGGGAGAGTTGGCGACGTTGGCTGCAACCGGCTCGATCGAATAAAGCGGCGCGTCGTCGGCGTTGCGGGCGAAATCGCCGGCGATGCCGAGGCTGGCCATCGCGACAGGGCTCATCTTCGCGAACCATTGCTCGAACTGTCCGTCGAGATCGTCGCGCGCATCGCCTTCGCCGCGCGTGAACACGCTCGTTGCGCCGTGCGCGGCGAGCCCATCGTCGATCAGGCGCGGGATCGACTGGTAGGTCGCGAGCCAATCCGAATTGCCGCAGCCGAACACGGCATATTTCACGCCCTTCAACGCGTCCGGCGCGAGATCGCCGCCGAGCCATTTGACGAAGCGCGCGGCGTTGTCAGGCGGTGCGCCGTTGTAGGACGCGCAGAAGATCAAGACGCCGCCCTGCGTCGGCAACGCGCCGACATACTCATCCAACGCGGCGAGCTTGGTCGCGAAGCCGTTGACTTCGGCCAAGTCGGCGATGCGCGTCGCGAGTTCTTCCGCCGTGCCTAGGTTCGATCCGTACAGCACCAGCAGCGGCGTGTTGTGGCCGGGCCGCGCACGAGAGGCGACAGCCGGCGACGCCGCGTGAGCGGCCGTCTTGGTGGAAGGCCCGGCATAGGCACCGCGATCCTGATCGCTGCGCGGGCGAACCTTGATCTTGAAACCGTCCGGCTTGATCGTCAGCGTTTCCTTGAGCACCATCTGATAACGCTGATGGTCGATCAGCTTGAAGCGTTGCAGCACCATGCCCAGCGCCAACGCGGCCTCATGCATCGCGAAGCCGCGACCGATGCAGGCGCGCTGACCGTTGCCGAACGGCTTCCACGCGTTGATCGGGCGTTTGGCTTCGGCCTCCTTGGAAAAGTTTTCCGGATCGAACGCATCGGGGTTCGGTCCCCACACCGAGGGATCGCGATGCAACGCGAGCACCAGTACGGTGACGAAGGTGCCTTTCTTGAGCTGATATTTGCCGCCGATGGTTTCGTCCTTGATCGGCGCGATGCCATAAGCGGGTGCCGGCGGCCATAGCCGCAGCGCCTCTTTCAGAACCTGCGTGATGTAAGTGAGCTGCGTCACCTGGCTGTAGGTCGGTCGCGCGTCGGTGTCCGGGCCGAGCACGCGATCGACTTCCTCATAGGCCTTCTTCAAAATGTCCGGATGCTTCAGCAGCGCATAGATCGCGCACGACAACAGCCCCGACGTGGTCTCGTGTCCCGCGATCAGAAACGTGTTGATCTGGTAGCGGATGTTGACGTCGTCGAGTTGCTCGCCGGTGGAGCGATCGACGCCGGTCATCATCGCGCCGAGCATGTCCTTCTTGCCGTCGCTGACCTCGGCGCCTTTGCGGCGTTCGGCGATGATTTCGTCCACCATCTGGTTCATGAAGGCGACGTCGTCGGCCATCTCGCCGCGCCGCTTTTTCATCCAGAGATTTTCGAGCGGCAGACCGCGCGTCATCATGATGGTTTCGAGCGAACGCACCAGCGACTCGACGAACGGATGGTAGTCCTTGCGATAGAACGAGTTGAATCGATAGTCGAAGCCGCACAGCCCGATCGTGTCGAGCGTCAGCGCGGTCATGTCGTGGACGACGTCGATTTCCTCGTCGGCGTTGAGGCGCTCCCACTTCATGACGAGCTGCTCGGCGATATCGACCATGCTCGGGTGGTAGGATTGCATTGCGCGGTTGCCGAACGGCTGCATTAGGATGTTATGCGCCTTGCTCCAGTTCGGCTCCTTGGTGTCGGCCGTAAACAAGCCGTCGCCGCCGACCGCGCGCACCCGGCGCAGCGCGCCGCGCACCGCCTTGTCGAAACGGGTCTCGTCGCTCAGTTCGTCAACAAGATCATGGCCGGCGACGATCACCAGTGGCGCGCCCATCATGTCGAGCCAGAAGATCGGCCCGAGTTCTTTCGTCATGCGCGCCAGATGCTGCACCGGCGCGGACGAATCCAGCGACAGCATGTTGCCGACCACCGGCTTCTTCGGCGGATGCGGGATGGGCGCGAGCGCGTTGGTGGACGCCATGATGGGACGGTCTCCGGCCGGTGGGTGTCGTGCGGCGGCTTCTCTTAAGGGAAGCCTTTGCCGAAAGCTACTTGCGGGCGAGCGGGTTGGGAAGGGCGCAGTTAGAACGAGATGGTCGACACCGATCCATTGCACCATCGGCAATCACTAAGCGCAGACTTCGATCGCTGTGCCTGTCGCCAGGTAAATAGTCTTATAATATTGACATAGCCGCATCGTAGCGCGCGGGAGAATTGCCGGGCGCAAGCAATGTCTCGGCGTGCCGCCGGCGTGTCCGGCTACCCTCTTCCCCCGCTCAGATTTTGAGGGTCATGCAATGTTTGCCGAACGCCAGCTTAAAATAAATCGCTTTGGACAAAACATCGCATTCAGTGTCCGTGTTTTTATGCCTGTCCAGCAAGATGGAGCATGGGGCTGTCGTTATGAAATCGATTGGCCCGATCGGCCGCGAGCAGGCGAGATGTTTGGCATCGACTCGATGCAGGCATTGCTTCACGCGATGCAGGCGGTCGGATCAGAACTCTATGCCAGCGATGAACATGCGCAAGGAATACTCCGCTGGACCGACGAGGGTGGCGGATATGGGTTTCCCGTTCCACGTATCGTGCGCGATCTGCTGATGGGTGATGACGCAAAGTATTTGTGAGGTCGCCGAAGCGTCATGGGACATCCGGACCATGACGCAGCTCGCACACTACCCAAACCTCTTCCTTTTCCAGTCGATCAGCACGCGGCTGACCTCTTCCGGCTGCTCCTGCTGGGTCCAATGGCCGGAATCCTTCACGAGGTATTTTTCAAGATCCGGCACCACGGCTTCCATGCCGTCGGCGGCCGACGGCGGCAGCACCGCTTCGTTCTCCGCCATGATCATCAGCGACGGCACGCGGACGGTGTGATCGAGCTCGGCCGAG
>JANMAN010000634.1:0-8318 GCA_031359885.1 Tardiphaga sp.
CAATGAGCAGCCGTCACCCTGAGGAGACGCGCACTCGCGCGGCGTCTCGAAGGGCGGCGGCGTTGTACATGCAGCCATCCTTCGAGGCTCGCCTGAAGAGGGCGAGCACCTCAGGATGACGCCTCCTGGATCAACCGATCAACCTCGCAAACATGTCCGCATCGACATTGCCGCCGGACAATACCACCGCAACCGTCTTGCCGCGGGCCTCGAACTTACCGGCCAACAGCGCCGCCAGCGCCACCGCGCCGCCCGGCTCGACCACGAGCTTGAGATCGCGGAACAACAACGCGACGGCAATGCCGACTTCGGCGTCCGTCGCCGTGACGCCCTGGGAGAGCAATTTCATGTTGATCGCAAAAGTGATCTCGCCGGGGATCGTCGCCATCAGCGCATCGCAGATCGTTCGCCCTTCGGCGCGATGCGGTTCGCGGCGGCCGGCGCGCAGCGAGCGCGCATGGTCGTCGAAACCATGCGGCTCAGCGGACATCACATTGGCCGACGGAAACCGCGCCTTGATCGCGGTCGCCGTGCCCGCGACGAGCCCGCCGCCGGACGCCGGCGCGATCACGATGTCGGGCGCGAGACCCAGCGCGGCCATATCCTCGGCGATCTCGCGGCCGACCGTGCCCTGCCCCGCGATGATCAGCGGATCGTCATAGGGCGGCACGATGGTCGCGTCGCGCTGTTCGGCGATGTCGCGCGCGATCGCCTCGCGGTCCTCTTTCATTCGATCGTAAAGCACCACTTCCGCGCCGTAGCCCTTGGTGCGTTCGCGCTTCGACAACGGCGAATCGGCGGGCATCACGATCACGGCCGGCATGCCCAGCATCTGTGCGGCGGCGGCCACGCCCTGCGCATGATTGCCGGACGAGAACGCCACCACGCCTTTGCTGCGCGCTTTCTTCGGGATCGACGACATCTTGTTGAACGCGCCGCGAAACTTGAACGAGCCGGTGCGTTGCAACACTTCGGCTTTCAAGAAGACGCGCGCGCCGGTCAGCGCATCGAGCGCAGGCGACGACAGCAGCGGGGTGCGAATGGCATAAGGCTTCAACACCGCAGCGGCGGCATCGATGTCGGCCATCGTAACGGACGGAATGATTGTTTGAGTCATGAGCGGTTGTAACGCGGCCGGGCAGGTTGTGCAAAGTGACAGCGTACCAACATCGGCAGCGCGTTCCCTCCCCCCTTGAGGGGGAGGGTTAGGGAGGGGGGTTAAAGGAACGTAATCCCTCGTGATACCCCCCACTCCACCTCTCCCCCACAAGGGGGGAGAGAGCCGTCAGTGCCGGTGTCTCGACCGATGCTGAACTAAGACGTCGCGAAGTCGCCGAGCATCGCTGTGTCCGGCACCGCCACCACCCCGCCCGCGATGTTCTCGACGAATATCCGCGCCGCGCTGTCCCACGAATGCCGACGCGCGAACGCCACACAATCGTCAGGCGAAACTCTCAGCGCCGCCAGACACGCCATCCGCAGATCGTTGTTCAGAACGCCCACCTCGGACGATCCGATCACGTCGCGCGGACCGGCCACCGGAAATGCCGCGACCGGCACGCCCGACGCCAGCGCTTCCAGCATCACGAGGCCGAACGTATCGGTGAGGCTCGGAAAGACGAACACGTCCGCCGCCGCATAGGCTTGTGCTAACGCCTCGCCGTGCAACGCGCCGAGGAACACCGCCTGCGGATAAGCGCGCTCCAGCGCCGCGCGCGCCGGGCCGTCGCCGACCACGACTTTGGTGCCGGGCAAATCGAGACTCAAAAACGCGTCGAGATTTTTTTCCACCGCGAGTCGACCGACCGACAGAAAGATCGGCGTCGGCCATTGGGAGGCGACGTCACGCGGACGAAACATGTCCGTGTCGACGCCACGCGGCCACAACACCACATTGCGGAAGCCACGCCCGCGCAGTTCGGTCGCGAGCGCCGGCGTCGCCGCCATCACCGCGCGGCTCTCGCCGTGAAACCAACGCAGCGCCCGCCACACCCAGGCTTCGGGGATCGGCAACCGGGCCGACACATACTCCGGAAACCGCGTATGAAAACTCGTCGTGAACGGCAGCCCGCGCCGACGGCAATAGCGCCGCACCGCGAGCCCGATCGGTCCTTCGGTCGCGATGTGAATGTTGTCGGGCTTTGCCTCCGCGATCAGCCGCGCGATCTTGAACGGCGACGGCAGCGCCAGCCGAAGATCGCGGTAGCCCGGCATCGCGACGGTGCGAAACGATTGCGGCGTAAGGAAACTCACCGCGACGCCCTGCGCTTCGGCGGCAGCGGCCGTCATCATCAGCGTCCGCACCACGCCGTTGACCTGCGGCTGCCACGCATCGGTCGCGATCAGAATGCGCATCAGGCCGCTTTCACGGCAGCCGCCACCGCGACCGGCATCGCGCGACGCAGCGGATTGGTCCAGTCAATGATCTCGAAGCGGCCGTCGGCATGCTCGGCCAGCGCCGTGCAGCTCTCGACCCAATCGCCGCAATTCATGTAGCGGATGCCGTGTTCGTCGCGAATGGCCGCGTAGTGGATGTGGCCGCAGATCACGCCGTCGGCGTTGTGGCGACGCGCTTCGTTCGCCAGCGTCTGTTCGAACGCGCCGATGTAGTTGACCGCGTTCTTGACCTTGAGCTTGGCCCATTGCGACAGCGACCAATAGGGCACGCCGAACAGTTTGCGCAACGCGTTGACCAGGCGATTCATCTGGATCGCGAAGTCGTAGGCCTTGTCGCCGAGATGCGCGAGCCAGCGCGCGTTCTGCACCACGAGGTCGAAGATATCGCCGTGAATCACGAGATAGCGTTTGCCGTCGACGCCGACATGAATGGTGTCCTCGACGACTTCGATGCCGCCGAAATGCGTGCCGTAATACGAGCGCAGAAACTCGTCGTGATTGCCCGGCACATAGACCACGCGCGCGCCCTTGCGCGCCTTGCGCAACATTTTTTGCACGAGGTCGTTGTGCGATTGCGGCCAGTGCCACGCCGATTTGAGCGCCCAACCGTCGATGATATCGCCGACGAGATAGATGGTATCGGCATCGTGCGTGCGAAGAAAATCCAGCAGCCGATCGGCCTGCGATCCGCGAGCGCCGAGATGCACGTCGGAGATGAACAAGGTGCGGAAACGGCGTTCCGGATCGTCGTCGTTCATGCGTCACCCCTCATCACCGAGCGGTTAGTCGATTCTCGTGACAGCTCAACGACGCATTAGGCGGCGCTCATCGCCCGCTCGAAGGTCACCAGCGTATACATCCCGAACGGCTTGATCTTGCGACGCTCGACCAGTTTCGCGTCGCCGCTGCTGTCGGCCCAGGCCTGCAAACGCGCGAACGGAAATTCGGGCCGCAGGCCGATGCCGCGCGTCTTCTGCGCGGCCCAGCGTTCGATCGCCGCGGCGACGCCGGTTTCGGAATACAGATGATTGACGAGAATGATGCGGCCGCCGGGCTTCAGCACGCGGTGGCATTCGGACAGCACCTGTTCGGGATTGGCGACCAGCGTGATGACGAACTGCGCGACGACGCAATCGAACCACGCGTCTTTGAACGCCATCGCATGCGCGTCCATCTGGTGAACGGCGTGAACGTGCGGATAACGCCCGGTCGCCATCTTCGTCATCGCCTTGTCGAGCATCGGCAGGCTGAGATCGATGCCGGTGACCTGGCATGTCGAATCGTAATCGCCGAACGACAACCCCGTGCCGACACCGACTTCGAGAATGCGTCCGCCGATCTGTCGCGCGGCGCTGGCGGCGGCGTGGCGGCCGTTGCGCATGACGGGCCCGCAGACCGCGTCATAGATCGGCGCCCATCGCGCATAGGCGTTTTCGACCGAGTGCTGATCGAGATCGAGCGTCGTCATCGGGCTGTCTCCGCTGCGTCATCACACAGCGCGGCTGTAGCAGCGCCGTGCGACAGTCTGGCGACAGGATGCGGGCACTGCGAGCATGTTCATCGTCGCCTCTCCCCGTTCTTCACGGGGAGAGGTCGGCATTCGCGCGCGTAGCGCGTGGATGCCGGGTGAGGGGCTTTTTTTCTTAAGTTTCCGAAAGAAGCTAGCCCCTCATCCCGACCTTCTCCCCGTAAGAACGGGGAGAAGGAGCGCGCTCCCGACGACGCGACATGCGCCCCTCAATCCCACTCGTAAAAATGATGCACCGGCCCGTGCCCCTTGCCGACCGAGAGCCGGTCGGCGGCAGCGATGGCCGCGCTGATGTAAGCCTTGCCCGCGCGGACGGCGGTTTCCAGATCGTCGCCGCGCGCGAGATGCGCTGCGATCGCCGACGACAGCGAGCACCCGGTGCCGTGCGTGTTCGTCGTCGCGATACGCGGCGCAGCCAGCGTCACTACGCGCGCGGCCGTCACCAGATAATCGGTACTCTCGGGTCCGGACCCATGGCCGCCTTTGATCAGCACCGCGCGGCATCCCAGCGCCAGCAACTTCCTGCCCTGCTCTGAAATCGCCGTCTCGTTGTCCGCGATCGGCTCGTCGAGCAAGGCCGCCGCCTCCGGCAGATTCGGCGTGATGATGTCGGCGCGCGGAATGAGATCGCGGCGCAACGCGGTGATCGCGTCGGGCGCGAGCAGCCGGTCGCCGGAGGTTGCGACCATCACGGGATCGAGCACGACATGCGCGGGCGTCCAGCGCGCCAGACCTGCGACGATCGCCGCGATGACATCGCTCTGCGCCACCATGCCGATTTTGACGGTGCTGACATCGAGATCGTCGAACACCGCGTCGATCTGCGCGGTCACGAAATCCGCCGGCACCGGATGCACGGCGCGCACGCCTTGGGTGTTCTGCGCCGTCAGCGCGGTGATGACCGACGCGCCGTAGACGCCGCAGGCCGCGAAGCTTTTGAGATCGGCCTGAATGCCCGCGCCGCCGGACGAATCCGACCCGGCGATCGTCAGCGCGATGGGAATGGTCATGCTCGAAATCTCCGTCATTCCCGGCCTGTCACGCGAGTCGGCTACGCCGACGGCACGTCACATCCTGGAACGACCAACATAGCTGCTTTTGCCTCTCGACGCGCAGTCCTTCATACTGGCGCGAAATCCCATTCGGAGACGCGGCGATGGTTCCTTTTTTCGTGCAGTTCAAATGTCAGCTCGGCCAATCCTATAAGGTGGCGAACGCGTTGGCCGAGGCCGAGATCGCCTCGGAGATCTATTCCACCGCCGGCGACTACGATCTGCTGGTGAAGTTCTACGTCGACAACGCCACCGACATCGGCCATTTCGTCAACGAAAAAGTCCAGGTCATTCCGGGCATCCAGGACACCCATACGATCATCACGTTCAAGGCCTTCGGGACGTAGGCGTCAGAGGATGTCCCTTTGAGTGATTCATGTCCCGGTCGCGACGCGGCACAAGCTTGCGCAATGCGAAGCATTGTCGCAACGCGCAGTGCGCGTCGCAGAACCGGGACCGTATCGACGGCAGCATCCGTAACGGTCCCGGATCGGCGATGCATCGCGATGCGATGCCTCTTGTCCGGGACGGCGGCCCCCTACTCCGCCTTCTTCGCCGGCCGCGCCGGGCCGTCCACTGCGGGTAACGATTTGATGTAAGCCGCAATCGCCGCGCGGTCGCCGTCCGGCAGCAGCGCCATGTTGCGGACGACGCGCGTCATCGATCCGCCGGTGTAATCGCCGCTCGGCGTCTCGCCGGTTTTCAGAAAATACGCGATGTCCTTCTCGCTCCAGTCGCCGAGCCGCTTCTGCGTGATGTTCGGCACGAAACACTCGCCCTCCGGATTCGGTCCGCCCGCAAAGCGCTGCGCCGCGACGATGCCGCCGAGTGCGTTGCGCGGGCTGTGGCACTCCGCGCAATGGCCGAGACCTGTCACCAGATACGCACCGCGATTCCACGCCTCCGATTTGGCCGGATCGGGCTTCACGGCCGCGTCGTCAAAGAACAACAGCTTCCACACGCCGACCGTGCGGCGGATGTTGAACGGAAACGTCAGTTGGTGATCCGGCGCGCGGCCGCTCACCGGCGGTAGCGTTTTCACATACGCGTAGAGATCGCGCAGATCGTCCGGCTTGGCGTGCGCGTAGGACCCATAGGGAAACGCCGGATAATAATGCGCGCCGTCGGTCGACGTGCCGCGCGCCACCGCTGTCACGAATTGCGCCTCGGTCCAGCCGCCGATGCCGTCTTCGTCGTCGGGCGAGATGTTCGGCACATGGAACACGCCGAACGGCGTCTCCAGCGGCAACCCGCCACCGAGCCGCGTGCGCTCGGCCTCCGAGGTGCCGCGCGAGGGCGTCGCGTGGCACGAGGAACATCCCCCCGCATAGAAGATCAACTGGCCGTTCGCGACGTTCGCCGTGCGGGCCGGAAGTTGCGCGGCCGTGATGGTCGCCGGCGTCGTCAACCACCATAGCACCGCCAGACCCGCAAGCACGACGAGGCCGAGTGCCGAAATCCATTTTATCATGCGTCGGTCGTGCCTGCGTTCATCGGACAGTCAACCGGACGATGCCATACTCCTGTCGGGAATAAACCGCCAAACTGCTTGTTCTCACAATGACGTCAAATCACCACAGGGAGATACCATGTTGAAATCCGCTTCAATGCTCGCGCTGCTCGCCGCTACCGTTGCTTTCGCAGCACCGGCCTCGGCCGAAATGATGAAGATGAAGGCGACCTTGGACAGCAAGTCCGAAGTGCCGGTCAACGACAGCAAGGGCACGGGCACCGCCGACATCACCTATGACACCGCGTCGAAGAAGCTGACCTGGAAGATCACCTATACCGGCCTCACCGGTCCGGCGACGATGGCGCATTTCCATGGTCCGGCCGAAGCCGGCAAGAACGCGCCGGTCGCAGTGCCGATCGCGCCCGCGACCAGCCCGTCCGAAGGCAGCGCGACGCTGACCGACGCGCAGGCGACCGACCTGATGTCGGGCAAATATTACATCAACGTCCACACCGAGGCGAATAAGGGCGGCGAAATCCGCGGTCAAGTCGGGAAGTAACATCGACCAACCCCATTCTGTCCCTCCCCCCGCTCTTGCGGTGGGGGGGTCTGGGGTGTGCCGTGCGCGCTGCAAACACTCAACCGCGGTCAAACGGCCAGTTTTAAGCGCAGCTAGGAAACTCAAACTCGTCAAACGGCAAATGTGTGGTCGCGCGAAAAATTGACTGTGAATAGGCACGCCGTTTGACCCCCGATCGGCTTCCAAGGTTGACCCCACCCGTGCCGCTCGATGTCCCTGGAAGTGTGATGGAAATTAGCCGTGGGGTGGGGTCACGGTTGGGTGCCGATAGGGGTCAAGGTTAGGAGCCGATGCACACTATGGCGAGCTGATGACTTCTGGCCGGCTTCACTCTACGAATAATGCGGTCATGGTGATCTCGATCTGGGCTTGGGATCTCGGAACAATCAAATGCCTGAGCATCTCGACATCGTTCTGCAGCCCGATTGGATCAAGCCCGTCTGCCGTTCGAAGCGCCTGTTTCAGCCAATCACTCATGTGCGGGTGCTCCAGCACCCATGCGATTCTGGCGTCCGCTACTGCCAGCTTGATTTCAGGGTCCTGCCTCACCTCTCTCACCCGTTCCTCCTGGCTCATGGATTGCACTCCCCGCAGTGCGTGGGCTCAGCCGCTACAGCCTCGATGGCGCGCTCAGCACGCCAACCGCAACCGACGCATGACTGCACGCTTGCCCTGATGAGCAGCGTCGGCTCGCCGCACCACGAACATGGCAGCCCTGGAAGGCGTTCGGTCACGGCATATCCAGGCCGACCGCAGGCGGGGCACAGACTTCTGGCGCGCCGGACCAATTCGATCGTCGCGCGTTTGATGGCGCGCATCCGCCTGGGATTGCGGTGCGCACGCATATCCGTTTCTACAAAAGCGGTGCCCGCCTTCGCGAGGACCTGATGAAGCGCCGATGTCAGGCCGTTCCATGTTTCCGCATCTTTGATAAGCTCGAGATCATGTGCCGGCTGACCATCGCGGCATCCCATCACGATAACCCCATGATTCGGAAACCCCACCCTTTCAGCGAAGTCCAAGCCACGAGCGATATCGGCCACGACCACGTGAGCAAAGTTCGTGTCGACGGTGGCGTGGTGTCCGACGAGTTCCAGGCCGGACCTTCGATCGACGAGGACGACGATCTCGCGCTCTAGGGGGCAAAACGGAATGTAGGGATGCGGCCCAAAGCTGCCTTCGCTGGCCAATCCGATCTGAAGATCGGGCATCCGCTCGAACACGGCCTCAATCTTCGCGCGTGCTGCATCAAGCTGCGATCCGACCCGCTCGATATCGCGGCTAAAGGTGCCGAACGCGTCTGTGTCC
>JANMAN010000652.1:0-16804 GCA_031359885.1 Tardiphaga sp.
GCGGCCAAGGGACGGCGCGGCCGCCTGTGCCTTCGCCGGGCTCGGTTTCGAAGCGACGCGCGAACCGATTATCGACCATCGTGCGATAATAACCGACCGGCAATTTCAGCCAGAAATTGCGATCGGAGCCGCCGGCTTCGAGCAGCAGCACGCGGCACGTCGGATCGGCGCTCAGCCGATTGGCCAACACGCAGCCGGCCGACCCTGCGCCGACGATGATGTAGTCGTAGCCTTGCGCGCTCATGCTGTTCTTTCAGGCGGTTCGGTAACGCTCGATCGACGCGAGGTCGGGCGTGAAGCCAAGCCCCGGCTCGTCGGTCAATGTGATGCGGCCATCGGTAACATCGATCACCGGGCCGCAGAAATGATCGCGCAACGGATTGGCGTTGCAATCGACCTCGAGATAGCCATCGCCGCCGACGCCGGCCAGCAGATGCGCCGATGCGAGAAGGCCGATGCCGCCGCCGAGGTAATGCGGGCAGAACGTCTTTCCGGCCCTGCGGGTGTCTCTTGCAATCGGTGCGCAAGCACTGAGCCCGCCCCATTTGGCGATGTCCGGCTGCACCACGCTCAGCACATCGTCCGACAACGCCTGCGCAAACCCTTCGCGGCTCGCGATATTTTCACCGGCCGCGAGCGGCACGTTGGTCGCGCGGCGCAAACGTTGCCATTCGGGCCACGGGCGGTCGGCACGGATCGGCTCCTCCAGCCATGCAAGGCCGAATTCGTCGACGTCCTGTGCGCAGGCGGTTGCCTGTTCCAACGTCCAGGCCTGGTTGGCGTCGGCAGCCAGCATGCCGCGTGGCCCGACGAGATCGCGCAGCGCTGTGAGATTGGCCCGGTCGCCGACCGGATCGAAGCCGATTTTCAATTTTAGTGCTGTGTGGCCACGACGCATCGCGGCCTCCGCCTGCTCGCGCGTGCCGGTGGGGTTTATGCCGCTCGCATAAACTTTGATGGAAGGATTCACTCCGCCGAGCATGCGCCACAGCGCAGTCTTTTCCCGACGTGCCGCCAGATCCCACAACGCGAGATCGATGCCCGCGATCGATTGCGCAAAAGGCCCCGGCTCGCCGGATTGCAAAGCCAGAACCGACGTGCGACGGCTCAATTCATCGAATGCCGTCTGCGGTGTGGTGCAAGCCTGCTCCAGCAACATCGGCGCAAGGATTTCGTTGATGATGCGGGTGCGATGTTCGGCGCCGGTGGATGGGAAGTTTGCCCACACCTCGCCCCAACCGATAGCTCCGTCGACATCCTCGACGCGAACGAACACGGCGGGGCGATCGAGCATGCGACCGAACGAGGTCACTACCGGCGTCGTCAACGGATAACGGAAACAACGCGCCACGACGGATTTTAATTTGAACGACGCTTGGCTCATTCCACATCCTGCACGCAAGCGGCATTCTTGTCTGGCCATTCTATCTTTATTCGGACTACACCAAACTTCAATGAGACGTCGGAGGATACGCACCGCATGAATACGGGTGCCGGAAAACGCTTTTTGCTCGGCCTGGCACCATGGGTCGGCGCGGTTGCGCTATGGTACCTCGTGCGGATCAGCGGTCTCGTCAATCCGACACTCGTCCCCGCGCCGCATCAGGTCGCGTCGAAGTTCGTCGAGTTGCTGCTCAACGAAGGTCTGCTGTGGGACGTCTTCGCGTCGACGCGGCGGGTGCTGCTCGGTGTGATCCTCGGCATCGCCGTCGCCGTACCGGTCGGCTTCCTGCTCGGCTGGTATCGTAGCGCGCGCACGTTCGCCGATCCGATGATCAATTTTTTCCGGGCGCTGCCGCCGATCGCACTGATCCCGCTCGTCATCGTTTATTTCGGCATCGATGAAACGGCGAAGCTCGTTATCTTGTTTTATGCGTCGTTCTTCTCGGGCGTCATCGTGATGTATGAGGGCGTCTCGCAGATCACGCCGCTTTATATCCGCGTCGCGCAGACGCTCGGTGCCGGCGAGGTCGAGATTTTCCGCAAGGTGATTATCCCGCTGACGGTTCCGCATATCCTGACGGCGTTGCGCGTCGCACTCGGCGTCGCATGGGCGACGCTGGTGGCGTCTGAGCTCATCGCCGCGCAACGCGGCCTCGGCGCGATGATCCAAAACGCCTCGACCTATTTCCTGCTCGACGTGATCTATGTCGGCATCATCTGTATCGGCGCCGTCGCGCTGCTGATGGATTTGATCCTGCGCCGTATCAGCGCGCGGCTGCTGGTCTGGCAGGATCGGGCCGTGGCATGACCGACGCGAGCCGGACCATCCCGCGCGCACGTTTTCAGAACGTCTCGCTGGAGTTCGAGACGCCGAAAGGGCCGCTGCGCGTCGTCGACGATATCAGCTACGACATCCACGACGGCGATTTTGTCGCGGTGATCGGGCCGTCCGGCTGCGGCAAGACCACGATGATGAGCATGCTCGCCGGCTTCCAAAAACCGACGACCGGCAGCGTTCTATTCGACGGCGCGCCGGTCACAGGCCCCGGCCCGGAACGCGGTGTGATCTTTCAGGAATATGGCGTGTTTCCGTGGCTCACCGTGCGCGAGAACATTGCGTTCGGACTGCAACTCAAGACCAGCCGCGTGTCGGCGTCGGAGCGCGACGCCATCTGCACGCATTATCTCGACCTGATGGGCCTGCACGACTTCGCGAACGCCTACCCGAAACATCTGTCGGGCGGCATGAAGCAGCGCCTCGCCATCGCGCGGGCCTATGCCGTTAAGCCGCAATTCCTGCTGATGGACGAGCCGTTCGGTGCGCTCGATGCGCAGACGCGCGGCAATATGCAAAACCTGTTGCTGCAGGTTCTCGCCACCGAAAACAAGACCGTGATGCTGATCACGCATTCGGTGGACGAGGCGATCTATCTGGCCTCGAAGATCGTCGTCGTCACCGCCCGGCCGGCGCGCATCAAGGCGATTATCGACGTGCCGTTCGCTTACCCGCGCGACGAACGTCTTCAAGAGCGTCCGGAATTCGCGGAGTTGCGCAGCCATATCCGCGAACTGGTGATGAGCGAATATCGTGTACAACAAGCGCAGGCGCGCCCGGCTTCGTTTTCAGACTGAACCAAAAACTCGGAGGACACCCCATGGATCGCCGACAATTTCTATCGACCACTGCCGGCCTGGCCGCCAGCGCGTTCGCGGCCCCTGCCCTTGCTCAGGCAAAGACGAAAGTGCGCGTCGGCTATCTGCACACCGTCGCGGTCGACGGCCAGATTTGGACCGGCGTCGATCGCGGCTCCTTCGACAAGCAGGGGCTCGAATTGGAACTGCGCCAGTTCAACACCGGCCTGGAAATCTTTCAGGCGCTGATCGGTGGCAGCCTCGACGTGCTCTCGACCGGTGCGGTGTTATCGAATTTCCCGGCGCGCGGACAAGGCAAGGTCTTCCTCGTCAACGATATCGAGATCGCAACCGCACAGCTCTGGGTGCGCGGCGATCAGGGCATCAAGACGTTCGAGGATTTGAAGGGCAAGCGGATCGCCACCGCGACCGGCACCACCGCACATGTCTTCCTCGACAAGGCGCTCCGCGCCAACAAGATCGATCCGAAAGACGTCGAACTGCTGAACCAGTCGATGCCGGCGGCTGTGACCGCGTTCATTTCCGGCGCGGTGCCGGCGGTCGCGTTATGGGTGCCTTTCAACGTCGCGGTGCGCGACAAGGTGCCCGGCGCGATCAAGCTGTCGGATGCCTCGGCCTATTATCCCGAGGCTGCGATCATGGGCGGCTGGGCGGCGGCCAACAGCTATTATGACGGCAATCAGGAAACGCTGACCAAGCTGATCAAGGGCTGGGCGGAAGCAAACGACTACCTCATCGCGGACAGCGCCACCGCGATCGAGACGCTTCAGAAACAGCGTTACAGTCAGACGCCGCTCAGTGACATTCAGGAGCAGTTCAAAGCCCAAAAGATGTTTACGTCGCGCGACTGGAAGCAGCTCTATTCGGACGGCACCGTCACGAACTGGTTGCAGCAATCGACCGATTTCTTCATGGCCAATGCGGGGATCAAGGAGTTTACGCCGGCGAGCAAATATTTCGATCCGAGCCTGTATCTCAAAGCAATCGCATAGGTGCCGGCTGACGAATCTGTCGGTTGCCTCGGCAGGTCCAACTCAAACCAGTCAGCTTGCATTCCGTAGCGTTACTTCCAAGTCGCAGCTTTCCAATGGCCGATCGCTGAACGTTTCGATCGCGCCCGGTCGCCCGATGAAGAAGCCTTGCACGTCGTCGCAAAGTTCGTTGCGAAGGAAGTTCAGTTCGTCGGCGGTTTCGACGCCCTCGGCAAGCACCGTCAAATTGAGCCCGCGACCAAGTCCCAGCACCGCACGCACGATCGCTGCGGCCTGATCGTTGGTATGGACAGATTTCACGAACGAGCGATCGATCTTGATCCGGTCGAACGGGAAGGCTCGCAAATTCGACAGCGACGAGTAGCCGGTGCCGAAATCGTCCATCGCGATGCGAACGCCGAGCGCCTTGACGCCCCGGAGCGTGTGCAATGCGCGCGTAAAATCTCGAATGAGGGCCGTTTCCGTGATCTCAAGTTCAAGCAGATGTGGTGACAGTCCGGTCTCGATCAGCGTTTGATGAAGCGTCTGCACGAATCGCGCTTGATACAGTTGGACCGCAGAGACGTTCACCGCGATCGTCAACGGCTTGCTCCAGCCGGCCGCTTCCCGACACGCTTCGTTCAACACCCACTGCCCGATGGCGAGAATCACATCGGATTCTTCCGCAATGGGTATGAATATGGCAGGCGACACATCGCCCCGCGTGGGGTGCTCCCAACGCAGCAGAGCCTCGAAGCCTGTGATCTGCCCGGTCTGGAGATTTTTCTGCGGTTGATAGACAAGCCGCAGCTCGTTGCGCGCGAGGGCATGACGCAAATCATGTTCTAGGAAGCGTCGATCCCGCACCTCGGCTCCCATTTTGGCTTCGAAGAAGCGATAGGAACCGCGCTCGTCGGACTTAGCGCGATAAAGAGCCGTATCGGCGTGCGTGAGAAGCGTCTGCTTGTCCGTTCCATCGTCGGGGTAAAGTGCAATTCCGACGCTGCTGGAGATGGTGTTGGTCTCGGGCGTCCCTCCGTTGACCCGCAAGGCGGCGATCACGGTGTCCGCGAGCCGACCGGCCTCCGATGGACTCGAGAGCGACGGCATCAAAATGGCGAACTCGTCGCCGCCGAGCCTCGCCATGATCTGACGTTCCGTCAGAACGGCTTTCACGCGGTTCGCAACGGTCTTCAGAACATTGTCGCCCGCCAGATGACCGAAGAGATCGTTGATTTCTTTGAAGCGGTCGAGGTCGAGGCACAAGACGGCGAATTTCTCGCCGCGCGATTGTGCGAGCGAGATTTCCTCGTCCATGCGCGTATTCAGAAACGTGCGGTTGGGCAATTCGGTGAGACCGTCATGCAGCGCGAGAAAACGAATGTGCTCCTCGTTGCGCTTGCGCGCTTGCAGGTCGCGCACGGCAACCACGTGATGCACGCGTCCGCCGAAATCGATCGGTCGCAAGATCAGTTCGACAGGAACTTGCTTCCCGTCCTGACGGCGCAGCGTCGATTCGAGGGCTTTGTTCGGATGCGCTTTGAGCAGATCCCAGATCGCCGGGTCGACGAAGCATTCTTCGACGCTGGCCCCGACCAGATGCGAGGTTTCGCAGGCGATCAACTGTCCGAAACTATCGTTGACGGTAACGATGTCGTTTCCGTCGCAAATCAAAAGGCCCTCGACGGCAGCATTCGCCAGGCCTTTCATCCGATCCCCTTCGAGATCGCTTCGGCGTCGCTCGCGGAGGTCGAGTGCAAGGCCCGCAAGAGCCAACAGGATGATCGTGAAGCTGGCAATGCCGACGCCGATCGCGATCCATGTTGACGGAATGGCTGTCTCGGAGACGACGATCCGGGGATCGGGCAGGATCGTCACCGCAGCCATGGCCGTGAAATGATGACTGCAGATCGCGGCTGTCAGTAGCAACGCGCCATTGATCTTCCACGTCTCGGTTGAATTCTTCAGCCCGACCGGCAGAGCCGCGGCGCCGAGCATCGCGCCAAGCGCGATCGAGACCGCAACCAGAGCAACGTCCCAAACGACGGTTCCTGCGATCTCATAGGCGGCCATGCCGGTATAGTGCATCGCGGCAACGCCGCCGCCGATCACGACACCCCCCACGGCCATGCCGACGCGCGATTTGGCGTGCGCGGCGATCGCGAGACCGACGCCCGTCAGGACTATGACGGCCACGAGGGAGAGCACCGTCAGGGTCACGTTGTAGCCGGTGGGAACGTTCGGCGAGAACGCAAGCATGCCGATGAAGTGCGTGGCCCATGTGCCGAAACCGATGGTGGTTGCCGACACCGCAAGCCAGATGGACCGTGTCGCTCCGATCGAGTTGCGCGCGTGTCTGAGCAGACCGACCGCGGCATACGACGACAACGCGCAAACGACACCGGCGAGCAGCACCAATCTGAGATCGTGTGCCGTTGCGATGCAGTCGTATATTTTTAGCATAGCCTATCGTCGTCCGAACCAGTTGCTTCGCGCGGGACGGTAGAGCCAATGATGTAACGACTTATGAATCCCTAGGACGCAAGGTTTTCCGGCTCGTCGTGACCTCGATTGAGTTCGAACTGTGCAAGGCTAAGTTTGCCCGCGTCGGGTTCCTGACACATGGAACCGAACGCGAGCGAGCTCTGCTATTGATGATCGTCGAACGCGTAGCCGGGCTGGCTTTCGGCTGGCGGGATATTCTGCAAGACTGCACAGGCAGCCTGGCATTCGACCGGGCATCGATTAGGGAGACCGTGTCATGAAATCGATTCTGCGCGTCACTGCGTTGTGCGTTGTGTTTGCCGGTTCGGCGATAGCCCTCACAGGCGAACGTTTTCCCGAACTCACACTGGACAAGATGACACCGGCGCAGCGCACCGTCGCCGATGCGATCATAAGTGGCCCACGCAAGGGACTATCCGGCCCGTTCAACGCGTGGCTTCGCAGCCCTGAATTGGCCGATCGCTTGCAAAAAGTCGGTGAATATTTGCGCTTCAACACCTCGTTGGACAAGCGCGTCAACGAGATGGCGATCATCATCACCGCGCAGCATTGGGGCTCGCAATACGAATGGTATGCGCACGCACCGCTGGCGATCAAGGCAGGGCTTGATCCGAAGATCGTGGACGCGATCGGTGCAGGTCGTAAACCTGACGGCATGAAGGATGACGAAGCCATCGTCTGGGATTTCACGACTCAGCTTCGACGCGATCGCAGCGTGAACGACGCGACGTATGCGCGGGCAATCGAAAAGTTCGGTGAAAAAGGCGTGATGGATCTCATTGCCGTGAGCGGATATTACGATCTGGTTTCCATGACGCTCAACGTCGCGAAGGTCTATCCGCCCAGCGGTGAGAAACTCCCCTTCGGACAGGCCGGACACTAACTAACCTGTCGCCGCCAACGCCGACCTTTTCAACGGGGTCGGCGGATGGTCGTTTTTCGACAGACCATCATCAGCTTCGCTGTCTTGCCGTTTCGCGTTCATCAGATTGAGCAAATGGCTCGTCGCGCGGGCATCGCATAACGCGCGATGGTGATCTTCGAGATCGATGCCGTAGACGTTGCACAGATTGCCAAGGCTGTAAGACTTGTGACCTGGGAAGCGTCTTCGCATTCCGGCGCAGGTACAGACTTTCGGAAACCGAAATCTGCGACCGATCCGTTCGCATTCGCGAGCCATGAAGCCGTAGTCGAAATTGACGTTATGCGCGACGAAAATGCCGTCTCGCAGGAACGCCAGCAAGCTATCGGCGATGTCGGCAAACAGCGGCGCTCCGCGCACCATCTCATTGGTAATGCCGGTCAGTTGGACGATCTTCGACGGAATCGATTTCTGCGGATTGAGGAGAGAATGCCACTCGGCGACAACCTGATGGTTGCGCACCTTCACCGCGCCGATCTCGGTAATTCGGTCCGACGACGCCCAGCCACCCGTCGTCTCGATATCGACGACGACATAGTCCTGCTCGGGATCGAAGCGATAGTCCACCCGCGCGATCTCGGCGGCGATTCCGGCATCGGTGAGCTGACGCAGACGCGTCAGTTGATTGCGTCGGATGACGTCGCCTTCCGCCTTTACCTCGACGAACGAAGCCTTGCCGTCTTTCACCCGCATCAGATTAGGAAAGCCGTCGCGCATGGCCCGGAAGTTATCGCCCATCGCGCGGAGGATCGTCGCAATGCCGTTTCTGTCGGTTCCGGCTAGCAGCATTCGCAAGGCTTCGATACCGACGCGATCCCACGCGAACACGCCGTTCGGGCGCCCCCATTTCGCAGCAATCGTCTTGAGCAGACCCCGCAGCGCGTTGCCCGATTGGATCGATGCGAGCTTGGTGTCGATCGGACTTGCGAAGTGTCGCGCGAAACTCTTGTCCTTCAAGCTATGCGGCAACCAGTCGAACCCGCTGTGCAACTGACCCGACTCGAATAGCTCGTCCCAGAACAGCAATCCGAACAACGATTGCCACAATACGTTTTCGGCGAAAAACACCTGATAGCCCTGGCGCCGCATGACACCCGCAACGCCCGCTTCCGGATTGCCGCGATGGCTGTCGTCCACCGTGATGGTCGACGCCTTGCGCAGCAGATCGGTGCAGACACCTGTCCGCCGGCCGCCGAACTTGCGAGCATGAAAATCGGTCGCAAAGGTCATCTCGTCGTCGGTCGCCGGATCGTCGATCATCCGTCGAAGAAGCGCTTCGGCCTCGTCCCTCTCGCCTGATCCATAGAGCAACCGGACCAGCCGCTCGTTGCAGTCCGATGAAGATCCGGCCCGGTAGAGTTGCCGCGCGAGATCGACGTCGCCTTGCTTTTCGAAGAACTGACCGACTTGGAATGCCGCTCGGCTGCGGAAATCCGAGGCGTACTCGGTCGCACACGGCGGACCACCGAGAATATCGCCAATAGCTTGCCGGAAGACATCGGCCCGTTTCGACGCGAGACGATCGAGCAAGCGGCTGTAATAAAAACATGCGCGCGCCTCGCCGCCGTCCGTAAATCGCGCGCTGAAGGACGACATCTTGTTCGTCCGCATGATGCCGAGATCGCGGAGAGCAAAGTTCTTCAGATCGTCCTCGGTCTTGCCGAAATACAGATACAGCAGAAACTCAACCGATTCCGTTCCGTCGAGGGCTACGAAGCGGTCGCCGCCGCAATGCGCCGATGCCGTGGGAAACGGAATGTTCGCCAGATAGAATTCGATCAGCTTGGGCTTCGACCACGACGAGCGCGCGTCGGCAAATCCGGCGTTCTTTGCGCCCGTCGCCAAATCCGACTTCGGAAGGCAGGTCACGAAGGCTGCGTAGTCGTGCTCCGTCAGCGATCGCGTATGGCCGCCGTTTTCAAGACTGCGAAGACCGTGCTCGACATTGCCGATCTCGGCATATTTCAAATGCTCGCGGTTGAAGATCGATCCGCGCCGGTTGATCATCCGGATCAGCAGACATTGCGCGTCGCGCGACAAAGTGTTGAACCGCACGACGAATGCCAGATGCTCGTCCGTCAGGATCGAACCATAGGTCTTCTCGACGAACGACAGCATCTCCGTGAAATGGTCGAGATAGTAGAAGACCGGCAATACGGGGCGCTTCATGACGATCGTCCATCCCCAGCGGCCATCGAACGCCGCGCAGACGATGTCCGCTGACCAGATCGACGTCAGCGAGGCAAAGCCATCATCGTTCTTTATTTGTTCCTGGCACGATTCGTCAAGGTCGCGACGATCTTTGCGGCAAAGCGCGATCGGCGTGAGTAAGCAACCAAGCGCGTTGCAACCGATTGATCCGACATAGGCCATCGTGGCCTCCTAGTCCTGAAAACGAGACATTGCCCATGTCAAAATCTGCGTTGGTCGTCGGAGCCACCGGCATTGTCGGTTCGGCGATGACCTCAGTGTTGTTGCAATCTGGCTGGACGGTTCACGGCCTTGCACGACGGCCGGTCGTGCGCGACGGCGTCGTCGCGGTTGTCGCCGACTTGCAAGATGCCGAGGCGACCGCCGAGGCCTTGATGCCTTTGAGTGCGGACGCGATTTTCATCACGACCTGGATGCGTCGCGAGAGCGAAGCCGACAACATCCGCGTGAACTCCGCGATGGTCCGCAATCTACTCAACGGGTCGCCATCGCCGACGACGCCGCGCCATGTCGCGTTGGTTACGGGACTGAAGCATTACCTCGGCCCGTTCGAGTCCTACGGCAAAGGCACTCTGCCACAGACGCCGTTCCGCGAAGATCAAGGCCGACTGGATGTGGAGAATTTCTACTACGCCCAGGAGGACGAACTGTTTGCCGCAGCAGCCCGCGACGGTTTCTCATGGAGCGTTCATCGGCCCCATACGATTATCGGCCAAGCCGTCGGCAACGCAATGAACATGGGCACGACGCTCGCCGTCTACGCGACATTGTGCCGAGAGACGGGACGACCCTTTGTCTTCCCGGGATCGCACATGCAATGGAGCGGATTGAGCGACATGACCGACGCGAATTTACTCGCCCGACACATGTTGTGGACGGTCGAGACCGACGAGGCGCACGATCAGGCGTACAATGTCGTCAATGGCGATGTGTTTCGCTGGCAATGGATGTGGCCGCGCATCGCAGATTGGTTCGGCTTGGTCGCGACGCCGTTCGACGGAACGGTCAGACCTCTCGAAAAGCAGATGGCCGAGGACGGCGAAATCTGGCGACGCATTGCCCAACGCGAGAATCTGACGGAGCCAGACCTCAGCCGTCTCGCTTCTCCTTGGCACACGGATGCCGATCTCGGACGCCCGATTGAAGTGGTGACGGACATGTCCAAGAGCAGACGCCTCGGTTTCACCGGCTACCAGGCAACCGATGACGCGTTCTTTGCCCTGTTCGAACGTCTGCGGGCCGATCGATTGATTCCATAGGACGCCGATGTCGTCCTCTACGGATCGACGTCGCACGCTTGAAGCGAGTGGCGAACGATCGAATGCCTATGGAGTCAGTGGCGGTGTTTCTGCTTGAATCGCAGCGACGAGGTCCGGTGCGAGATGTGCGGAGAGGCGCTGAATAATGTTGATGAGCTGCAGGATTTCTTGCTCTCGTAACGCGTCGATCTTGTTGTGGAGCAATTCGATCTCGAGCTCGGCTTTGACGTTGATTCGATAGTCATGCTCCGCATGACTTCTGTCGATTTCCGACTGTCTGTTTTGGCTCATCATGATGATCGGCGCTGCATAGGCCGCCTGAAACGACAGCACCAAATTCAATAAGATAAACGGATAAGGGTCCCAGTGGCTGATGAACGTCACCAGATTCAGAGCGATCCAAATGCTCAAGACGACGCTTTGAATGATGATGAAGCGCCAGGAGCCGACCGTTTCGGCCACCCGATCGGCAAGCGCCGCACCCCGGCTCAACGCAAGCTTCGATGCATTGCGGGCAGGCTTCTGCGCCCGAAGCTCTTGCAGCCGCTCGAGGTCTTTGGGAGCCAGATGTATTTTATGGCGGGCGGTGTCGGGCATTGCTTCATCCGAATGTCGGAACGTCGTTCGCTTTCTAATCAGGTGAGGCCAGTCACTAGGGTCGACCTGCATAATAGCGCGCGGCGGCATCGATCTCCAACGCCGTCATCTGACGCGCGATGTTGCGCATCTGCTCGCTGATATCGTTTCGCCGTTCGCCCGTCGCGAAGGCTTGAAGCTGCGCCTTGATATAGACGGCCGATTGTCCGTCGAGCCAGGGCGTGCCGAGCTTTGCGTCCGTCGTGCCGTGACAGGACGAACAAGCCGCGACGCTGCGCATCGGTGCGCCGCGAGCGACGATGACGGGCGCATCGAGGGCGAGGGCGGGGTGCGCTCCGGGCTGACGTGGCAAATACGCATAATACGCGGCGAGATCGAGCATATCTTGTTCGCTCAGCCGGACGGCGAAGGGAGCCATGACAGCATTGGTTCGAGAGCCGGCCTTGAAGTCACGAAGCTGCTTATAGATCGCAGCCGCCGGTTGGCCCTCGAGATTGGGCGTGTCGATCTGGCCTTGCCGGTTCGATCCATGACAGATCGCGCATTGCATCGCGAGCGTCGCGCCTCTGCCCACCGATCGTGCGTCCTGCGCGCCGAACATCTGCGAATTGATGACGACGTTCGATGTCGTAAAGTCGGGCTTCGCCACGTCCGAAGGTGCAGTGGCACGCGGGACGCCGGCGGCGCTGCAGATCGCGTCCCAGATTCCCGCAAAGGATGCGGTCGTCGTCGCGTAAGGCAGCACGACGAACCCACCGATCAACGACAGCACCACCAGCGCGCCTGTGACGCCGATGCTGGCGGCGAACCAGTGATTCTTGAACGAGAACAAGCGTTCGGTGCTCATCGCGTCGCTCCCATATAAATCGCGGGGACGGCGTTGCCCTTCAGTGCCAGGAGCTGAGCGATCGGATATCCGTAATTGATCGCGGTCAGCACGATCATCAATGTGACCCAGAGCGCGAAACCGTTGAGCGCGACGGGCACCCGCACGGGTTCGTGGACCGCGACGCTGAACTGATACGTCCCGGGGTCGGTTCGTGCGGCGAGATGGCCGCGAATGAGGACGGCAAAGAAAAGGCCGCCGGAGATCACCAGAAGCAGTCCTCCGAAGACCGACAGCGATACGGAGAGCGCCTGCGGAGCAATAGCCGAATTGGCGTAGTCGTAGGACGCCATACGCCGGGGCATGCCGAGGATGCCGACATAGTGCCACGGAAACGTCGTAACGATCATGCCGACGAACCAAAGCCACAACTGGGCCTTGATCAGCCGAGCGCTGTTCAACGCACGTCCGGTCAGATGCGGCCACAGGTCGTAGGCGATCGCGAAATACATGATGACGATCGCGCCGCCGAAGATGAGATGGAAGTGGCCAGTGATCCACTGCGTGTTGTGGATGCTGGCGTCGAGCTGATAGCTCATATTGATGAGGCCGCCGGCGCCGCCAAAACCGAGCATCAAGAAGGAGAACGTCACCGCCAGCATCATCGGATTTTGCCACGGCAACGCTGCGACCCAACCGAACGGGCCTTTGCCGCCACGCAGCCGGCCGGCGAGTTCGGCGGACGCGCAGATCGTGAAAATGGTCATCAGGGTCGGCAACGCCACCACGGCGGTGAACACGGATTGAATGAATTTGAAGCCGGCACCGACCTGCGGATCGGCGAAAAGATGATGCACGCCGATCGGCATCGCCACCACGACGAACAAGATGAACGCGATGCGGGCCATGGCGTCGCTGTAGAGCCTGCCGCCGATCGCGCGCGGGAAGATCGTGTAATAAGCGATGTAGGTCGGCATCAGCCAGAAATAGACGATGGCGTGCAGCGTCCAAGAAAAGAACACCCGCGAGAGACCCGCATCGATCGTGGTTTTCAGGCCGAGCGCGACCGGCATGATCAGCAAGAGGATCTCAATCGCCGCACCCACGGCGGTCCAGCCCCAGAGATAGGCGCCGGCGACGTTGGCGAACATCGCAAGCGGAACGGGCTTCCCCGGATTCTCGCGTTTCCACGCGGTGAGATTGATCGCCATCAAAGCGACCCAGATCCACGAACCGAGAACGACGAGGACGACGCCGATGTAAAAGAACGGGTTCGCGATCATCGGCGGGTAGAACGTGTACAGCACCGACGCGAGCCCGAGCGACACCGGAATCATTGCGGTGATCGCACCGACGGCGACCAGCGCGAGGCCGGCCCAAGCCCAACGTCTGCCGATCAGCGCTTTCTTCAATGCAAATTCGGTGATGGCGTAGCCGAAGCCCATCGCGATCAGCGTCGGAAACACGTAGCCCATGGCCGAGCCATGCGCGGTGACGGACCGATAATAGAGATCGGAGTTGCTGATCCATGGATTCAGCGGGCTACGGACGAACATCTGCCACTCGCCGAGCAGCAGTGCGAGACCGAAGACCACGAAGGCCAGCCAAAAATGCGCGAGAACGAGGCGTTTGCTATTCAACACAGGTCAGCCTCCGGTTGTTGTCGGCTGCCATTTTGAAAAACGCTGTCTTGTCGATCACTTTGACCTTGGCCCACATGCCCTCGTGGCCGATGCCGCAGAATTCCTGACACGGCATCGGATGCTCGCCGGGCTTATCGAACTTCGCCGGCAAGACCGACACGTAGCCGGGCACGAGCATCGCATTGATGTTGGTTCGAGTGATCAGGAAGCCGTGGACGACATCGGCGCTCGTGGCCCTGAACGTCACCGCTGTGCCGGTCGGCACGAGAATGCATTGCGGCGTAAACGAAAACTGCTGGCCCAGTGCGCGAACGGTAACCGAACCGTCGGCCTCGACGGCGCTGCCCAAATTGCTTTCGATGAACTCGCCGGAGATGTGAAGCGTTTGCGGATTTGCCAGTTCAACTCTGGCTTGCGGCATGGTCGCCTTGTGGATGCCGGCGAAGATCGCCATGCCGATCAGCAGTCCGACGACGCAGGCGGAAAGAATCGTCCATCGGCCTTCGACGCGCGCGGCGACGATCGCCCCTTCGTCATGGTCGTGATCTGATGCCGACGTCATTCCATCGATCCGCGCGGCAGAAAGACCATCAGATAGAAGGCAAACCACAATGCGATCACGATAGCCGTCGCGGTGCCGGCAACGGCGATGGCGCCCCGCGGCCCGGATCGCATGATCTCGTCGATCCGCGCCGCTTCGGCGTCGGTCGATCTGGATGTGTCGGGCGATGGTGTGATCATGACGTCCCTATTGCAGCGGTACGGAGCGCAAGGCGTTGGCTTCGCTTGCTGACACTGCGGCGCCGCGATTACCCCAGGAAATTCGGATGTAAGTCACGACGGCGGCGATCTCGTCGTCGGACAATGACTGCGCGAATGGCGGCATGCCGTGCGGCATCGGATTGCCGGCCGTGCCGGGTGGATAGCCGCCGTTCAAAACCATCCGAACGGGATTGACGGCCGACGACATTTGGATCGAGGGATTGCCGGCGAGCGGGGGATAATGCGGAGGTTTTCCGAGGCCGTTCGCGCCGTGGCAACTCGCACATTTTTCGGTGTAGATGCTCAGACCGAGCCGCAGCAACAGGCTGCCTTCCTGCGCGGTCGTAGTGGGACGCGGCGCGTCCGGCACGGCATGTTCGGCGAGGCTCTTGAGATAAAGCGCCATCGCGCGCGTGTCGGTTTCCGTCATGTATTGCAGGCTGTTGTAAGTCACCTCGGCCATCGGTCCGTAAACCGTGCCGCGGTTCGAGATACCGGTTCGCAGCAGGTCCGAAATGTCCTTGATGCTCCAGTCGCCGAGACCGCCCTCTTTGTTCGAGGTGAGGGACGGCGCGTACCAGTTCTGCATCGGAATAAGGCCGCCGCCGAACGCAGCCGCTTCGGAGCTTCCGCCCAGCGCGTTGATAGGGGTATGGCACATGGCGCAATGGCCGAGGCCTTGGACCAGATAAGCGCCGCGATTCCACGCCTCGGATTTCGTCTGGTCGGGTTTGTACTCGCCTTCGGTGAAATAGAGCGTGCGCCAGCCCAAAATGAGCGATCGGTTGTTGTAGGGAAATTTCAGTTCGTGCGGCTTGTTCTGCAGCTTCACCGGCGGCACGGATTGCATGAAAGCAAAGATCGCGTCGCTGTCGGCCCGCGTCACCTTGGTGTAGGACGCGAACGGCATGGCGGGGTACAACAAGCCGCCGTCCGGCGAGCGCCCCGTGTGCATCATCGCGTAGAACTGGTCGGCGGTCCATTTGCCGATACCAGTGTCCGGGTCGGGCGTCACGTTTGATGTGTAAAGCGTGCCGAATGGCGTCGGCATCGCCCGACCTCCGGAGAAGACCTTGCCGCCCGGCGCGGTGTGGCAAGCGATACAGTCGCCCGCCTGAGCCAGATATTCGCCCTTCGATACGATCGACGCTGCGTCTTTTGCGGTCGCGTCTTTTACGGTCGCGTTTTGCGCGGAGGCCTGTGAAACGACGACGACAGCCGATGCGAGCGAGCCCGCCCAACATAAAATTCTGACGAACCTCGGGATGATCGACATGGCGCCTCTCAATTCGGTTCGCTGCCGCATGCCAACGGCATCGGCAGGGAGCCTTGCGGCGCTGGCGCGGGATTGGCGGGAGTCGGCAGCGACGACAACCACGCGGCCACAGCCATCACGTCGGCTTCCGTTAAATGTCCGGCGACGATTTGCATGCAGTCCGGTGCAGCGGCCGTGCGTGTGCCGTAGCGCCATCCGCCGAGTTGCGCGCTGATGTAGTTGGCGCGCAATCCGAGCAATCCCGGAACCGCCGGCTCCATGCCCGTGAACGCCGCGCCATGGCAATTCGCGCAGGCCGGGATGTCGCGCGCCGCATCGCCTTTCGTGGCGAGCATTTGGCCGCGCGCGAGTATTGCGCTGCTGACGGTTGGAATGGCGGGTTGCGGAAACGGGGGTTGCTCGGAGGCGAAATAATCCGCCATCGCCTTGAGATAAGGATCCGGTAGAAATTCGAGCAGATAGTTCATCGGCGGATATTTGCGACGGCCTTCGCGGAAGGCGATCAACTGATTGTAGAGATAGCCCGCGGGCTTGCCGGCAAGCCTCGGAAAATAGTCGTCGTTCGTGCCCTGCCCCTTATCGCCATGGCACGACGCGCATGCGAGCACGCGCGCCGCCATCGTATCGGGGGCTTGTTCAGAGACCTGCGCGCGCGCTGCAGTGGGAACCACAAGCAGACCGAGAGCCATCATGGCTATGCGCAAACGAGGCGCGACCGACACGATGTCCCGATGGA
>JANMAN010000667.1:0-7564 GCA_031359885.1 Tardiphaga sp.
AACGGTTGCATCTGCGAGCCTTACTTTTTATAAGTCGTTATGTGATAGTGATGAGACGAAATCAGAGGTCTGGCGTGGAAATCAACGACGTGCCGAATGTGATTGACGATGCCGCTTTCATTGCGGAGATCGGTCGTGGCCGTCAGCCGGCGCTGACCGGTTGCCCGTGGCATGATGTCAACGAGATGCTCTCCTCGGTCGGACTGCGGCCGACCCGCCAGCGCATGGCTCTCGGCTGGCTGTTGTTCGGCAAGGGCGCGCGTCATCTGACGGCGGAAATGCTGTACGAGGAAGCCACCCTCGCCAAGGTGCCGGTGTCGCTGGCGACTGTCTATAACACACTGAATCAGTTGACCGATTCAGGATTGTTGCGGCAGGTCAGTGTCGACGGCACGAAGACCTATTTCGACACCAACGTGACCGCTCACCACCATTTCTATCTCGAAAACAATCACGAACTAGTCGACATTCCCGATCCGAACCTTGTGCTGTCGCGGATGCCCGACGTGCCCCCGGGTTACGAGATCAGCCGCATCGACATGGTCGTTCGGCTGCGCAAGAAGCGCTAAGGCTGGGCTTCAGCAACACACTCAGCCGTCATACGCGGGCAGCGCGCGGCTTCGCGCGCAACGACCCGCGTATCCATCGCTCTTTTGGTACGTCTTTCAAGCAGATGGATTGCCGGGTCTGCGAGCGCGAAGGTGCGCTCTTGCCCGGCAACGACAGATCTTAATAGGTTGGCGGGTCAGCTTCGAAACCCTCACTCCACCTTCTCGTCCGCATAAACGCCCCACAGCCGTTGCTGCTCGATCCAACCGTCGAAGCCGTTGCCGATGACGCGGCACCAGCCGGCCGCGCACCGCTTGACCTGCGCGACCACGCCGGCCTGCAGTTTCGCCGCGATCGCGCCTGTCGGTTCCGCACGATCGTAAATCGGCGCGAGGTCGTCCTTCGTCTTCATGGTGACGACTGCGGTGCGGCGTCCCGACAGCAACGAATGATAGACCCAGCCTTCCGAGCCTTCGGAGTCACGCACGCGCCGCCAGTTCTCGAACTCGGCGGTGATCTCGACCGGCAGGCCAGAGCGGGTATAGACCCAAGCCACGTCGTTATCCTTCGTCGGGCCGGCGCGGACGTTCACGTGGTCCGATTTCAGGCTGACGTAACGCGGGATCGGCAGGCCGCTGGTGGTCACCGGCGTATCCTTCGCACGGGTCTCGGACGACGATCCGCCCCACAGCACTGCCGCGACCAGCATCGCCGATAAAATTCGCTCCGCACTCATTCCGTCTCGCCCCAGTTCGTCGTCAACTTGTCACGTGATGTTATCGCTCGACGCCCCGTGCGATGCCGTTCGGAAGCCGTCGAGACAATCCGACAGGGTTCTTGTCTTGACGTGGCCTTCTGCTAGAGAGGACCGAACCCAGTGCACCAAAATCTTGGACGCATGCGGCAGTTTCAAACAACCGGGTTAACGGGGACTGAACAGGACGCTCATTCCTCCGCAAGGGCTGTCGAGAACACGTCATGTCGATGAAGAAAAAGCCGCTCGTCGTCGTCACCCGCAAGCTGCCCGACATGGTCGAGACGCGGATGCGCGAACTGTTCGACACGCGGCTCAATCTCGACGACGCCCCGATGACGGCCGAACAATTGAGCGACGCCGTGCGCAACGCGGACGTCCTCGTGCCGACCGTGACGGATCAGATTTCCGCCGACATTCTCAACCAGCCGGATTGCCGGTTGAAGTTGATCGCCAATTTCGGCAACGGCGTCGATAACATCGACGTCGCGGCAGCGATCGCGCGCGGTATCACCGTGACGAATACGCCGAAGGTGCTGACCGAAGACACCGCCGACATGACGATGGCGCTGATTCTCGCTGTGCCGCGACGGCTGATCGAGGGCGCGTCGATCCTCACCGAGGGCAAGGATTGGGCCGGCTGGTCGCCGACCTGGATGCTCGGCCATCGCATCGGCGGCAAGCGGCTCGGCATCATCGGCATGGGTCGCATCGGGCAGGCCGTCGCGCGCCGCGCCCGCGCTTTCGGGCTACAGATCCACTATCACAACCGCAAGCCTGTCGCGCCTTACATCGCCGAGGAACTCGGCGCGACCTATTGGGATTCGCTCGACCAGATGCTGGCGCGGATGGACATCATCTCGGTGAATTGCCCGCACACGCCGGCGACATTCCATTTGCTGTCGGCGCGTCGGCTGAAGCTGATCCGCAAGGACGCTTATATCGTCAACACCGCGCGCGGCGAGGTGATCGACGAGGAGACCCTCACCAAGTTAATCGAAAGCGGCGATATCGCCGGTGCCGCGCTCGACGTGTTCGAACACGAGCCTGCGGTCAATCCGAAACTGGTGCGGCTTGCCCGCGCCGGCAAGGTGACGCTGCTGCCGCATATGGGCTCGGCGACCATCGAGGGCCGCGTCGAGATGGGCGAAAAAGTCATTATCAACATCCGGACGTTCCTGGACGCGCACAAGCCGCCGGATCGGGTGCTGCCGAACATGATGTGATCGGGCCATCTAGTGGCTTGGGTTACCGCGATTTTGTTTCGAGCGATCCGTTGATCCCGAGAACCAGATAGTCCCCTTTACGGATGAGGTCGATCGTCTCGGCGATACGCGCACCCAACGACAGCACATCCCTTCGTCGGTTCGTCGGTAGGACAAGGACCGAGACTGTTCGACCTGAAAAATTCTGCTGCGCATAAATATTCTTGTCAGCGGTAATTAGCAGATCAAACCTGCCTTCCATTTCCTTGAGCAGACGTCCGTTCGTGATGTTCTTCCACCCGAGGTCTTTGTCATTGACCGATGCAACGATGTGGTCTGGGAGCAACGTCTTGAGCTGAACGGGAATGTTTTCGTCAAGGAGGATCCTCAACGTGTCGCCGCCTTCAGGCTCGTCCATGATTCTTCGAGGCAAGCGATCAAATCATCCTTCGAAAGGCTCGGATAAGATTCGACGATCTCTCCGATCGTGAGGCCATCCTCCAGGTTCTCGAAAAGAACTTCGACAGGCACGCGCGTCCCGCGAAACACTGGACGGCCGCCAAGAATGTCGGGGTCTCGAACGATGACGCTGGTCATGACGCCCTCCGCAATTTCCGGTTAGGGCAGGCTAACCCTTGCGCATCTTTGAATTCAAGAGACTAGATCGATAGGCCGACCGCTCAATCTTTCGTCGGGTCGTCGATTATCGAACTTTCCGGATCGCGCGCATACCGCAGCGTCTCGAAACGCATCGCGCGGGCGTCGATCATCAGTAGCCGCCCGACCAGCCCTTCGCCGAAGCCAGTGATCTCGCGGATCGCTTCCAGCGCCATCATCGATCCGACGATGCCGGCCAACGCGCCCAACACGCCGGCCTCCTGACAACTCGGCACGGTGCCGAGCGGCGGCGCGTCGGGAAACAGGCAGCGATAGGTCGGATTCAACACGCCGTCGGCGTTGCGTTCGAACGGCCGCAGCGTCGTCAGCGACGCATCGAAGGTGCCGAGCGCGCCCGTGATCAGCGGTTTTTTCGCAACGTCACACGCGTCGGCCACCAGATAGCGCGTGGCGAAATTGTCCGAGCCGTCGAGCACGAGATCATAATCGCCGATCAGCGCGATCGCGGTGTCATCCGCGATCCGCATGGTGTGGACGTTGACCTGCACATGCGGGTTCAGCGCGGCGATGGTCGCGGCTGCGCTTTCGGTTTTGGCGCGGCCGATGTTGGACGTGTCGTGGATGATCTGGCGTTGCAGATTGGACAGCGAGACATGATCGTCATCGACGATGCCGAGCGTGCCGACGCCTGCCGCGGCCAGATACATCAACGCCGGCGCACCGAGCCCGCCCGCGCCGATCACCAGCACGCGCGCCGCTTTCAGCTTCGCCTGTCCGGGCCCGCCGACCTCACGCAGGACGATATGGCGGGCGTAGCGTTCGAGTTCGTCGGGATTAAGCATGACCACTCTTCGTCGCAAGGGCTCCTCGCACTGACGTCGCGATGTGAACCCTTGAATCGGTGTTGCCGACCAAGCAGATGTGCTTCATTGCAGCGCCGTCAATGGATGGCAATTCGAGATACGGGATGTGTCATGAGATCGTTGCTCGCTGCAACCGCGCTAATCCTGGTCGCGGCCTCCGCCGCCGCGCAAACTCCGGCGACGCCGGCAGCGCCGCGTCCGTCCGCAACCCCTGCGCCGGCGGGGCCGCCGAAACCCTCAACCCCGGCCATCGCGCGGCCTGCCGTCCCGGTTGATCCAGCCGCGCAGGCCGAGCGGCTCGCGCTGCAATCCGATCTCGCGTGGGCCGCCGAATATAACGGCGCGATTACAGGCGAGGCCAATGAGCGCATGACCGCCGCTCTCAAGGCATTCCAGAAAAACAACGGCGGCAAGATCACCGGGACTCTGACATCGCAGGAACGCACGCTGCTCGCCGATGCCGCGAAGAAACAGCAGGACAATGTCGGCTGGGCGATCGTTAGCGACGCGGCGACCGGAACGCGGCTCGGCGTCCCGTTGAAATTGGTGCCGCAGCAATCCAGCAATGCCGACAGCGCGCGCTGGGCCTCGACGACAGGGACCATTCAGATCGTCGTCTCGCGCCGGAAGGAGGCCGCAGCGACGATCGCGGCCGTCGCCGAACGCGAGAAGAAAGAGCCCGCCGGCCGCCGGATCGATTACACGGCCATGCGTCCGGATTTCTTCGTGCTGTCGGGTATGCAGGGGCTCAAGAAATTCTATGTCCGTGGCCAGACCAAGGATGGCGACGTGAAACTGATGACGATCCTCTACGATCAGGCGACCGAGGGGACGATGGCCCCAGTGGTGATCGCGATGTCGTCGTCATTCACGGCCTTTCCGACGGGTGTGCAGGCCGGTGTGCCCGCGCCGCGTAAAAAGGTGGAATATGCGACTGGCGTCGTGGTCAGTGCTGACGGCGCGATCGTTACAAATCGCGCTGCCGTCGAGGCCTGCCAGTCGATCGTGATTTCCGGGCACGGCAATGCCGAGCGTGTCGCGGAAGACAAGTCGCACGGCTTGGCGTTGCTGAGATTGCACGGCGCGCGCGGATTGACGCCCGTCGCGATCTCCGCCGCCGCTATAGTCGGAAGCGGCGATATCGTCGGCATCGCCGATCCGCAAAGTCAGGGCGGCGCTGCTGCGGTCAGCAGCGTTAAGGCGAGCGTGACGCAGGACGGCAGCGCCTATGCGGTATCTCCGGCTCCGGGCGCAGGTTTTGCCGGCGCGACGTTTGTCGATAGCAGCGGCAAGCTCGTCGGAATCGTCGAGCCGAAGCCATCGATCGTCGCCGCAGCGAATGGCGCGCCTGTCGTCTCGCAGGCAATCCTTGCGCCCGCCGCGACGGTGCGGACGTTCATGAAAGCGAACGGCATAACGGTAAGCGACGCTGTGGCAGGCGACACGAAGGCGTCCGTGCTGCGGGTCATTTGCGTTCGGAAGTAGGGCTTGGCGCACGCGAATTTTTGGCATATGCTGATGGCATAGGCCGAGGAAACGCAATGGCTGGGCAACGACACGTCAAATTGTTTCGTAACGGCCGAAATCAGGCGGTGCGCATACCGGTCGAGTTCGAGCTGCCAGGCGACGAGGCAGTCATGCATCGCGACGGCGACAGGCTTGTGATTGAACCGATCCGGAAACGTGGCCTCCTCGCTCTGCTAGAGACGATGGAACCGTTCAACGAAGACTTCCCCGAGATCGATCGCGATTTGCTGCCGCTGCGGGACATCAAGATTTGACCCCGCCCCGCTACATGCTGGACACCAATATCGTGTCCGATCTGTTGCGCAATCCTATGGGCAAAGTGCAGAAGAAAATTCGAAAAGTCGGGGTCGATGCGATTTGCATGAGCGTCATTACAGCCGCAGAAATTCGGTTTGGGAGCGTTAAGCGAAAATCACCGCGCCTCACCGGTTTGGTCGAGGACATGCTCGGCGCATTCAAAGTTATTGCGTTCAACGTTCCTGCGGATTCCGACTATGCCGCGATCCGAAACGACCTCGAACTTGCTGGCAAGCCGATTGGACCGAATGACCTTTTGATCGCGGCGCATGCGCGCGCCCTTGGGATGATCCTCGTCACCGCAAATGAAAAAGAGTTCGACCGCGTGCGCGGGCTCAAGATCGAGAACTGGCTCGCGTAAATCTCACCGCTGGCATTTCGGGCACCAGAACGTCGAGCGACCGTTCTGGACGAAGCGTTTCACGATGCCGGCGCAGCGATCGGTCTGACACGGCTCGCCTTCGCGGTCGTAGACCTGAAACGAATGCTGAAAATAACCGAGCTCGCCGGAGGTCTGGCGATGGTCGCGGAGAGACGAACCACCGGCTGCGATGGCCTGATGCAGCACCGCATGGATGGACTCGACGAGTCTCAGGGCGTGATCGGTGGGGAGACTCTTTTTGGTCGCCAGCGTCGCCGCCAACCGGCGCGGCGACAGATGCGAGCGAAACAGCGCTTCGCAGACATAGATGTTGCCAAGCCCCGCGACGACGCGCTGATCGAGCAACGCGGCCTTGAGGCTCGTCTTTTTGCCGGCGCAGGCGCGGGCCAGCATCGCGGCATCGAATTCGTTGCCCAGCGGTTCGGGGCCGATGTCTTTCAACAGCGGATCGCTCGCTATCGCCGAGCGCGCGAGCACCTTCATATAACCGAAGCGACGCGGATCGTTGAATACGATCGATGTGCCGTTCGACATGTGAAACAGCACATGGTCGTGGGTGCGGTCTTCACTGCGCGGGTGATGAAACGCGCCGGGCGTCGCGGCGGTTGTGTCCGACACGATACGAAACGAACCCGACATGCCGAGATGCATCAGTAGCACGTCGCCGGATGCCAAATCGGCCAGGAGATATTTCGCACGGCGGCCGAGTGCGACGACCGTTTGTCCGTTCAATCGCGCAGCGAAATCCGTCTGAAACGGAAATCTGAGATCGCCGCGGCGCGTTTCGGCTTTGACGATGACCGCGCCCTCCATCGCCGGCTGCAATCCGCGACGCACGGTTTCGACTTCGGGCAGTTCGGGCAACGAGGTCGCTCCATCAAAAAAAAGTCATCGCCGCGAAAGCAGGTGAGTCCCCATCCCGCTACGTACCTTGGGACTGCCGGCAGTTCATTCGCGATGCGCCTTAACCAACACGATCCGCGCAGAACTTGCCATGTAGCGTGCCTGAACCAGCCGCGCTATGGTGACGGACAGAGGTGAAATGATGGATTCAAACGGCTCTTCGACGCATTTCGGCTACCGGGACGTGCCGCTCGACGACAAGCAGACGCTGGTCAACGACGTGTTCCACAGCGTCGCGCAACGCTATGATCTGATGAACGATCTGATGTCGGGCGGGCTGCACCGGATCTGGAAAAACATCATGATCACGGCGCTCAATCCGCCGCGCGACGACCGGCCGTTTGCGCTGCTCGACGTTGCCGGCGGGACGGGCGACGTGTCGTTTCGCGCAGCGAAGGCGGCGGGCCACGGCTTTCATGCGACCGTATGCGATATCAACACCGGGATGCTGAGCGTCGGCCGCGAG
>JANMAN010000693.1:0-3276 GCA_031359885.1 Tardiphaga sp.
GTTGCTGCTCGCCGTTCTGATCATGTCGGCCTTGTGCATGGCGATCCGCCCGCTGCTGGCGCGCCGGTTCGATGTGAACGGCCCCGCATTTACTTCGATCTTTCAGGGCGCGACGCGCTGGCAAACGTTCGTGGCACTGTCGGTCGCCGGCAATCTTTACGGCGACATCGGCATCACGCTGGCGTCGGTCGCGATGGTCGCGATGATACCGTTGTTGAATATTTTCGCGGTCGCGGTGCTGGCCACCTACGCATCGCCGCAAAAGCTGAAATGGCCCGCGCTGATGCTGACGATCGCGAAAAGCCCGTTGATCTGGGCCTGCGTCGTCGGCCTTCTGCTCAACCTGCTAGCGGTCCCGATCCCTCGTCCGCTGCACGAATTCATGGATGCGCTCGGACGCTGCTCGCTCGCGATCGGTCTGTTGGTCGTCGGCGCCGGCCTGCAACTCAATACGTTGCATCGCCCGGCCCCGGCGGCCCTGATCGCGGTGGTGTTGAAACTCGCGGTGATGCCCTTGATCGCCATCGGGCTCGGAATTGCGTTCGGCTTGACCGGATCGAACCTCGCGGTCGTCGCCTGCTGCGCGTCGGTGCCGTCGGCATCGAACGGCTATATTCTGGCGCGGCAGATGGGCGGCGATGCGCCGTTATTGGCGCAAATCCTGTCGATGCAGACGCTGCTCGCGGTGCTGACGATGCCCATCTTCATAACTCTGGCGGCGTGAAACGACGTCATTGCGAGCCGATGTCGCATTGACGTTTTTGCCAATCCGACATCGCGAAGCAATCCAGTTCTTCCGCTCCAGAAAAAAACTGGATTGCTTCGTCGCAGCGTTCCTCGAAACCGAGGAATGCCTGCTCCTCGCAATGACGAAGTGCGTGGAAAAGTCGGAGACCGGGTGGAAGCCCTTGCCCGCCCCGCCAACTCTGCCTATAGCTCTCGTTTTAATGGCATCCACATCGAAATCGACCTACGTCTTCGGTCACCGGCATCTGCTGGGCATCGAGGGCCTGTCCGCCGCCGACATTACCGGCTTGCTCGACTTGTCTGAAGAATATGTCGAACTCAATCGACAGGTGGACAAAAAACGCACGAGCCTACGCGGCCGCACCCAGATCAATCTGTTCTTCGAGGCGTCCACGCGGACGCAATCCTCGTTCGAGATCGCCGGCAAACGATTGGGCGCGGATGTGATGAACATGTCGGTGCAGACGTCGTCGCTTAAGAAGGGCGAGACGCTGATGGACACCGCCGTCACGCTCAACGCCATGCATCCCGACATCATGGTGGTGCGCCATCATGCGTCCGGCGCGGTCGAACTGCTCGCCCGCAAAGTCGACGGCTCGGTCATCAATGCCGGCGACGGCGCGCATGAGCATCCGACGCAGGCGCTGCTGGATGCGCTGACGATCCGACGCAACAAAGGCCGGCTCGAAGGGTTGACGATCGCGATCTGCGGCGACGTCATGCATTCGCGCGTCGCGCGCTCTAATATTTTGCTGCTGAATATGATGGGTGCGCGCGTCCGCGTCGTTGCCCCTTCGACCCTGCTGCCGGTCGGCATCGAGCGGATGGGCGTCGAGGTCGCACGCGACATGCGCGAGGGGCTTAACGGTGCTGACATCGTGATGATGCTGCGCTTGCAGCGCGAGCGCATGAACGGCTCCTTCGTGCCGTCGTCGCAGGAATACTTCCAGTATTTCGGCCTCGACCAGAAGAAGCTCGCTTACGCCAAGCCCGATGCGCTCGTCATGCATCCCGGCCCGATGAACCGCGGCGTCGAAATCGACTCGATCGTCGCCGACGGCGCGCAGTCGCTGATCCGAGAACAGGTCGAGATGGGCGTCGCCGTGCGCATGGCTGTCCTCGAAGCGCTCGCGCGCAATTTGCCGAATGCATAAAATATGCTGACAGACCGCCGCCCCATCTTGCTCGCCAACGCCCGCCTGATCGATCCGTCGAGCGATCTCGACGGTCCCGGCGACGTGCTGATCGTCGACGGCGTGATCCGCGATGCGCGGCGTGGCATCGGTGCGGCCGGCGTACCCGAAGGCACCGACATCGTCGATTGCGGCGGCAAGGTCGTCGCGCCCGGCCTGATCGACATGCGCGCCTTCGTCGGCGAGCCCGGTGCCAACCACCGCGAGACCTTTGCCTCCGCGAGCCGTGCCGCAGCGGCGGGCGGCATTACCACGATCATCTGCCAGCCGGATACCTCGCCGGTGATCGACAATTCGGCCACCGTCGATTTCGTGCTGCGCCGCGCGCGCGATACCGCGATCGTCAACATCCATCCGATGGCCGCGCTGACCAAGGGCATGCGCGGCGAGGAGATGACCGAGATCGGCCTGTTGAAGGCCGCCGGTGCGGTCGCGTTCACCGATGGCGCGCGCAGCGTGATGAACGCGCAACTGATGCGCCGCGCGCTGACTTACGCAGGAGATTTCAACGCGCTGATCGTGCATCACACCGAAGACCCGCATCTGGTCGGCGAAGGCGTGATGAACGAAGGCGAATTTGCAGCGCGGCTTGGCCTGTTCGGCGTGCCCAATGCCGCTGAGGCCGTCGTGCTGGAGCGCGATATGCGGCTCGTGGCGCTGACAGGCGGGCGCTATCACGCAGCGTCGCTGACCTGCGTCGAGTCGCTAGAAGTGTTGAAACGCGCGCGCGACGCCGGACTTAAAGTCTCGGCGTCGGCATCGATCAATCACCTCACGCTGAACGAAGGCGATATCGGCCCGTATCGGACATTCCTGAAATTGTCGCCGCCGCTGCGCACCGAGGACGATCGACGCGCTTTGGTGGATGCGGTGGCGTCTGGGCTGATCGATGTCGTGATGTCCGACCACAATCCGCAGGACGTCGAAACCAAGCGGCTGCCGTTCGCCGAAGCCGCCGCCGGCGCGATCGGGCTCGAAACCATGCTGTCGGCCGGTTTGCGGCTGGTGCATTCCGGCGAACTCGATCTGCTGAAGCTGATCCGCGCGATGTCCACGCGCCCCGCCGAACTGCTTGGCCTGCCCGGCGGTTCGCTGCGGCCGGGTGCCGTCGCCGACGTGATCGTACTCGATCTCGACGTGCCGTGGATCGTCGATCCCGCCGACTTGAAGTCGCAATGCAAGAATACGCCATTCGACGAGTCGCGCTTTTCGGGGCGCGTGACGCGCACCATCGTCGGCGGCCGGACGGTGCATGAACATGCGTAAGACTTTTGTCTTTCTGAGACCGGTTCATTGGCAGCGCTGCGATGTGGCGACGGAGCCGTCCGGGTTGCGG
>JANMAN010000713.1:0-3832 GCA_031359885.1 Tardiphaga sp.
CGAAGACGAACGCGCCTCGCAATGACGAGACGAATGTTCGTCCAGTTCATTCAAACTCCACGCCACCCCGTCAGGCACGCCTCTAAAATCCTGCTCAGCGCCTCGCGCATCGGCGCGGCATAGACGGGATCGAACGGCGTCGGCCAGTTCGTCTTGGTCACCGGCCCGAGATCTTCGCGCATGTAGCCGCGACACGCCAATTCCATCTGGATCGCATGGACGCCGTCGTCCGGTTTGCCGTGGCTGCGCGTGATCCATCCGCCGGTGAAGCGGCCATTGGTCACGCGCGAGAAATCCGTCGCGGCGCAAACCGCCTCGACGGCCGCGGTCAATGCCGGGTCGCAACTCGCGCCCTTATTGGTCCCGATATTGAAGTGCGGCAGCTCGCCGTCGAACAGACGCGGGATCACCGACCGGATCGAATGACAATCGTAGAGAACGACGTGCGGATGCATCGCGCGCAAACGTACGATCTCGTTGGCCAACGCGTCATGATACGGATCGAAATAGCGCGCACGGCGCTCGGCTATCTCGGCAGAATCAAATTCTGCACCGATCTTATAAAGCGGCTCGCCGTCGAACGTCGTCGTCGGACAAATCCCGGTGGTCTGCTGGCCCGGATAAAGCGTCGCGCCGGACGGATCGCGGTTGACGTCGATCACCGTGCGCGAGATCGCGGTATGCACGATCGTCGCGCCAAGGCTTGATGCGAAATCGTAAAGCCTGTCGATCCACCAGTCGGCGTCCTTGCGCGCGAGCCATGGCGACATCAGACGTTTGTCGTATTCGGCGGGAACCTCCGTCCCGGTGTGCGGAAACGACACGATCAGCGGAGCGTCGCCGCGACGCACAGACAGCCACGACGTCATGCGCCTCTCCAGACGCGTCGATGCAGCGGATTGAATCCGATACGATAGACCAATTCGGCCGGTCGCTCGATATCCCAGATCGCGAGGTTGCACCATTTGCCGGTATCGAGCGTGCCGACGTCATCAAAACGCCCGAGCGCGCGCGCGGCCTCGCGCGTGACGCCTGCGATCAGTTCGTCGACGGTCAGACGAAACAGTGTTGCGCCCATGTTCATCGCCAGCAGGAGCGACGTGATCGGCGAGGTGCCGGGATTGCAATCCGTCGCGATCGCGATCTTGACGCCATGTTTGCGAAAGGCGTCGATCGGCGGCTTCTGCTGTTCGCGTAGAAAGTAGAACGCGCCGGGCAGCACGACGGCGACGGTGCCGGAACGCGCCATCGCCATCGCGCCGTCCTCGTCGGTGTATTCGAGATGATCCGCCGATAGCGCGCGATAGTCGGCAGCGAGCCGCGCGCCGTGCAGATTCGACAATTGATCGGCATGCAGTTTGACCGGAAGGCCGGCGGCCTTGGCCGCGTCGAACACGCGCGCCGTTTGTTCGGCCGAAAACGCGATGCCTTCGCAAAACGCATCGACGGCATCTGCGAGTTTGTCGTGTGCGAGACGCGGGATCATGTTGCAGACGAGATCGATATAGGCATCGCGATCGGAAAATTCCGGCGGCAGCGCATGCGCGCCGAGAAACGTAGTGACGACATCGATCGGACGCTCCGTCGCCAACCGTCGCGCGGCGCGGAGCACGCGCCGCTCGGTGTCGTCGTCGAGGCCGTAGCCGGATTTGATTTCGATCGTCGTGACGCCTTCCGCGATCAGACGATCGAGCCGTTGTAGCGATGCGGTCACGAGATCGTCTTCGCTGGCCGCGCGTGTTGCCTTGACCGTCGAGAGAATGCCGCCGCCGGCGCGCGCGATATCTTCGTAGCTCGCGCCCGCCAGTCGTCGTTCGAATTCGTGGGCGCGGCTGCCGCCATAGACCAGATGCGTGTGGCAATCGATCAGCCCGGGCGTCACCCAGCGCCCGTCGAGCGAAATGATGCTGTCGGCCGTGCAGTCTGCTGGCATATCCGAGACGGGTCCGGCGAAAACGATCCGGCCGTCCTTCGCCACGATACCGCCATCATCGATGATGCCCAGATTTGCGCGGTTTTCCGACAGCGTGACGAGCCGCGCGTCGCGCCAAATCGTGTCGTAATGCATGCCGGTCTCGCGGTATAAATGTCAGCATGTAGAATGTGTTATCTGCGGGTATGCCGCAATGACGAATGCCTGGATTCGAGCCTGAAAGCGCATCCTAATGACGGTCTTGTTTTTCGATGACGCGTTCTTGCCGAGCGGTTGGCAACGCAACGTAAAAGTCTCGACAAATGAAGGCTTTATCGTCGATATCGAAATCGGCGCCGCGCGCGGCGAGAGCACCTATGTGAAAGGCATCGCACTGCCTGGACTTCCGAATTTGCATTGCCACGCATTTCAGCGCGGGATGGCGGGCCTCGCCGAGCGCCGCGGTCCAAACGAAGATAGCTTCTGGACATGGCGCGAAGTGATGTATCGATTCTTAGGGCGATTATCGCCCGATGACGTCGAAGCCATTGCAGCGCAGGCTTATGTTGAAATGCTGGAGCGCGGCTTCACGGCGGTCGGTGAATTTCACTACCTTCACAACGACATCGACGGCACGCCTTACGGCGATCCCGCCGAGATGACGTCTCGTATCGCCGCGGCCGCCGACGTTTCCAAAATCGGCCTGACATTGCTGCCTTCGTTTTACGCCAATGGCGGTTTCGGTGGAGAGACGTTCGGCGCGGGGCAACGCCGCTTCGTCAACAGCCCTGATCGATTTTTGAGTCTTGTCGAGCGGACGCGCGCGATCGCTGCGTCATTGCCGAATGCTACTGTCGGCATTGCGCCGCATTCGTTGCGTGCCGTCACGCCGGATGCGTTGCGCGCCGTCATCGACGCATCGCCGACCGGCCCGATTCATATTCATGCCGCAGAGCAGACCAAGGAAGTCGATGACTGTCTCGCATGGTCCGGACGACGACCGGTCAAATGGCTCATGACCAATGCCGACGTCGATGAGCGTTGGTGTTTGATTCACGCGACGCATATGACGAGCGATGAAACGCAGCGTCTTGCGGCATCGGGCGCCGTGGTCGGGTTATGTCCCATCACCGAAGCGTCGCTCGGCGACGGCATCTTCAACGGCCCTGAGTTTCTCGCCGCGCGTGGTCGTTTTGGCGTCGGAACAGATTCCAACATCGAGATCGATGCGCCGGGCGAACTGAAGCTCATCGAATACAGCCAGCGCCTAGCTCGTCGCGCCCGTAACGTCATGACCTTGGACGCAGGTGAGTCGACCGGGCAGCGACTTTTGACGTCAGCACTATCAGCCGGTGCTCAGGCGCTCGCACGGCCAATCGGTGCGATCGCTGTCGGGCATCGTGCCGACCTTGTCGTTCTCGATTCCGAAGAAGCTTCGCTGGCCGCAACCACCAGCCGCGATTGGCTGGATGCTTGGATTTTCGGATCGGGCACTCGCGCGATCGAAACGGTCTATGTCGGCGGCGACAAAGTCGTCAGCGAAGGTCGCCACATCGCACGCGATGCCGTGGTCGGACGTTATCGCGCCGCGATGCGAAGATTGGCCCGAGATTAGTATCGTCCTGATGGACGGTTTTGCGCGAGTGCTGATATTTGTGACGAACGAGCGCAGAACAACATCCCACTTCTCGTCACAACATCGAAACGAACTGCGCGCTTGCAAGCCGAAGCGCAGAACGCCTGTCGCTATTTTAGCGAACCACTCGACACTCTGAATTCAGCTCACCATCATCCCATCATGCGACGCAATAGGCGCAACGCAGCATGGAGACGATGATGAAGCGGCGTGATTTCCTAAAACTATCAGCCGGTGCTGTCGCAGTAGCCGGCTTATCGGTGCCCGCTATCGCACAGAACGCG
>JANMAN010000749.1:0-1752 GCA_031359885.1 Tardiphaga sp.
GATCCTTGACGAGTTCAAGAAACAGGGTCTGGATCCGCGCAAATCGTCGCTGAAATTCGGCATCTTCGGTGCCGAACCCTGGACCAATGCGATGCGCGTCGAGATCGAACAGGCCTTCGATATGGATGCGACCGATATTTACGGCTTGTCGGAAGTGATCGGCCCCGGCGTCGCGCAAGAGTGCGTGGAGACCAAGGATGGCCTGCATATCTGGGAGGATCATTTCTATCCGGAAATCATCGATCCCCTGACGGGCAACGTCTTGCCGGACGGCGAGGAAGGCGAACTGGTCTTCACATCATTGACCAAGCAGGCGATGCCGGTGATCCGCTATCGCACCCGCGATTTGACGCGGCTGCTGCCGGGCACCGCCCGCGCGATGCGGCGGATGGAAAAGGTGACCGGTCGCACCGACGACATGATCATCCTGCGCGGCGTCAATGTGTTTCCGACCCAGATCGAGGAGAAGCTGCTGACGATCCCGGCGCTCTCGATGCATTACCAACTTGTCCTCAGCCGCACCGGGCGCATGGACGAGATGGAGATTCAGGTCGAGGCGCGCCCGGACGCCGGGCCGGACGCACGCGCGGCCGCCGGCGTGCGGCTGGAGCAGGCGGTGAAGGACACCATCGGCATCACCGCGCGCGTCAACGTCCGTGACCCCGACAGCATCGAGCGGTCGGCCGGCAAAGCCCGACGCATCGTCGACAACAGGCCAACGGCATGATCCCGAAAAGTGGACGTCCGGTTGTCGGACAGATCATGCCGCTCTCAGGACTCGTCTAGATGGCCCGTCCGCGCGCCACCAATTACGACGAGAAACGCAAAGCGATCCTCGATCGCTCGGCGGAGTTGTTCTCCGAATACGGCTACGACCGCGCGTCGATGAACCGGATCGCGGAAGCCTGCGGCGTGTCGAAAGCGAACCTCTATCACTACTACAAGGACAAGGACGAACTACTGTTCGACGTCATCCGCTTTCATTTGCAACATCTGTTGGAAGTCGTCGAAGCCGCGAACGACACCGCGCTGAAGCCGCATGCGCGCCTGCGCGAACTGGTCGCGGCGTTGCTCGAAGCCTACCGGGACGCCGATGCGCAGCACAATGTGCAGATCAGCAGCATGCGGTTTTTGTCGGACGAACGTCAGGTCGCGCTGAAGGGCATGGAGCGCGATCTTGTCCTCACCTTTTCCGATGCGGTCGCTGGCGTCGCGCCGCAACTTAAGGGCACGACGTTGCTGAAGCCCGTCACCATGTCGCTATTCGGCATGGTGAACTGGCATTACCTTTGGTTCAAATCCGGTGGGTCCGTCAGCCGCGCCGACTATGCCGATATCGTGACGCGTCTGATCGCCGACGGCGCCCGCGATCTTGTCGCTCAACCCGCGCGCACGCCGAAACGTGCGACGACGTTGCGCAACTAACCTCAATCAAACGCAGAGCGTCAGCATGAAACTCGACAGCCTTATTCGCGGACGATGGATCGCCGGCCACGACGTCTCAGAGATTCGCAGCGCCGTCACCGGCGACGTCGTCGCGCAAGCGACCTCCGGCGGCATCGACATGACAGACGCGCTCGATTATGCGCGCGACACCGGCGGCGTAAATCTGCGCAAGCTGACATTCCATCAACGGGCCGACATGCTCAAGAAGCTCGGCCAGTATATCGGCGAGCGAAAAGATACACTTTACAAGCTCTCTCTGCACGCTGGCAGCACGCGTAGCGACGCCATGATCGATGTCGATGGCGG
>JANMAN010000773.1:0-1704 GCA_031359885.1 Tardiphaga sp.
CGATCCACGCCATGTCAAAGGGAGAATGACATGTTGAATTCGAAAATCTTCGCCATCGCGCTGCTCGGCACCGCGCTGGCCGCAGCCCCGGCCCAGGCGCAACTGCTCGGCGGCAGCGCCGACGGCGGGCTCGGCAGCACCGCTTCGGGCGCGCTCGGCGGTGGCCTTGGCGGCTCGCTCGGCAATGGCTCGATCGTCGGCAGTGCGACCGGCGGCCTGGCCAACGCGGTCACCGGCAGCGTCAGCTCGAGCCGCTCGGTCGACACCCGCAATGGCAATGCCAGCGCCAACGCCGGCCTCGCCGGTTCGGTCAGCAGCGTCGCCAGTGCCGCGACCGGCGCCAGCGGCCTCGGGCAGGCGGTTGGCCTTGCCGGTTCGTCGTCGGCCGACGGATCGGCCAACGGCAACGCCGGCCTCGGCATCAGCGCGATCGGCACCGACCAGATCGCCAACAGCGTCGGCGCGGTGCGTGATCGTGCCACATCGACTGTCGGCGCCGTCCGCGACCGCACCACCGCCGCCGTCGGCAATGTCCGCGACCGCGCGAGTGCGCTCGCCGGCAACGTCACCGGATCGGTCACCGCCAGCGGCTCGGCCAATGGTTCCGCCAACGCGGACGGCACCGCCGACAACCGCTAACTTATACCTCAGTCCCCAGCCCTCGGGCCCGCTTCTCCTCGGAGAGGCGGGCCCGATTGGCGTCTAAAGCCGCATCGCCCAATTGAGTGGCAGTGGAAGCTCGCGGTCCGCATAGTCTAATTGCAAGACCCGACGCCTTGCCTGGGGGTTGGAAGACGCCGACGAGGCATGGACGATGGCGGTTTTGTACGCCCATATGCCACCGGCCTTTGCGAGACACGTCGTTGCCTCGCCACCTTCAACGATCGATTCCAACTTCGATTCCGCTATCCGACCAAGCATGTGACTGCCCGAAACGACCCGCAATGGCGCGTTATCGAATGCAACATCGTCGAGGTGGACGCGCAGGGTGATGAGCGACTCGATAACCGCTTGGGGCGGCTGGACGTGAATCATGCCTTGCTTGGTCGTCCACGGGCCGTAGCCATCGGCTTCGACGCTTGCCGCGGCCGCAATAGTACGATCCTGATGCCAGTCGAGCGACCAGTTTGCATCAGCCGACTTGTCGAACAGGATCGCCCTTACCGCAAACGTCGGCTGGCCGAAAAATCGCTGCGCGACCTTGCCGACCGGTCCATCGCGTGACACCAAATCGGCAACCGCCGCCAGAGCGCTCGCGTCCAGCCGAACTCCGGGTCGATCACATTCGTCAAACAAGCCGCGCAGCCGCTGGATGCCGACCACGTCCAGCGCGGCCGGGAAATGCTCAAACCCTTCCCGATCGAAGCGTTCGCGCCAGTTCGTCAAAGCTTCCCGGTCAGTTCCGGCACGATCTTGAACAGGTCGCCGACCAGGCCGATGTCCGCGACCTGGAAGATCGGGGCGTCCTCGTCTTTGTTGATCGCGATGATGACCTTCGAATCCTTCATCCCCGCCAGATGCTGGATCGCGCCCGAGATGCCGATCGCGATGTACACGCCGGGGGCGACGATCTTGCCGGTCTGGCCGACCTGATAATCATTGGGCGCATAGCCCGCGTCGACCGCGGCGCGCGAGGCGCCGACGCCCGCGCCAAGCTTGTCGGCGAGCGGATCGAGCAAGCTGTGAAACTGCTCGGACGATCCG
>JANMAN010000007.1:0-3073 GCA_031359885.1 Tardiphaga sp.
TGACAAGGCCGGCGATCAGTGCGGCGGGAATGGAGACATCTGAAATCAACCCGTTCCTTGCACCGCGCAGCCCGCGCCGCGCAAGTCCTGCGGCCCCCGCCATCGCGGATGTGATCGGCTTGACGCTCGCCGCCCGCCACGATCATCTAGTGGAGTGGATTTGACATTCGCATCCTACCTTGCAGCTTGATCGCCAAGCGAATGTCAAATCCAGAACTCCACTAGCAACTTATATTTGCTAGCGGTCCTTTGATTCTAACATTCGCAAGGGAGCCTGCTGAAACGGGATGCGAATGTTAGAATCGGACCACTAGCCGCATGCAGAACCTCCTGACCGACATCGCCGGTGTCCGCGTCGGCCATGCCGATGACGCCCGCCTCGCGTCCGGCGCGACCGCGATCATCTTCGACAAACCGGCGGTCGCCTCGATCGACATTCGCGGCGGCGGACCGGGCTTGCGCGACTCAGCTCTGCTCGACCCGGTCAACACCGTGGAGCGGATCGACGGCCTTGCGCTCTCCGGCGGCTCGGCGTTCGGGCTCGATGCGGGTTCCGGCGTGCAGGCTTGGCTCGCCGAACAGGGCCGCGGCTTTCCGGTCGGCACCGCAACGATCCCGATCGTGCCCGGCGCTATCTTGTTCGACCTCATGAACGGCGGCGACAAAAATTGGGGCCGCTTTCCGCCTTACCGCGATCTCGGCTATGCGGCGGCGGCCAACGCATCCACTACATTCACGCTCGGCAGCGTCGGCGCGGGAATGGGTGCCACGACCGCCACGCTCAAAGGCGGGCTCGGCTCCGCCTCGGCCGTCTTGCCGAACGGCATCCGCGTCGCGGCGTTGTGCGCCGTCAATGCGATCGGCAGCGTCACCATCGGCGACGGACCGTGGTTCTGGGCCGCACCGTTCGAAATCGACAGCGAGTTCGGCGGGCGCGGCCAGCCGCCGACATTCACGCCGGATATGCTGCGCATCCGCATCAAGGGCGGCACGTCGGCCAGCGCCATCGAAAACACCACGCTCTGCGTCGTCGTCACCGACGCGATCCTGACCAAATCGCAATGCAAGCGGCTCGCGATGATCGCCAACACCGGTATGGCGCGCGCGATTTATCCGGTGCATGCGCCGCTCGACGGCGATGTGATGTTCGCGGCGGCCACCGGCCTGAAGCCGGTCGATCCGCTGGCAGGGCTGACCGAGTTGGGCGCGGTCGCCGCCAACGTCGTGACGCGCGCGTTGGCGCGCGGGGTCTATGAGGCGACGGCGTTGACCATGCCCGGCGCGCAGCTTGCGTGGCGCGATCGGTTCGGCTGATGCGTCGACGTCACGCGCTGACCGACAAAGTCGATCCGCTGGCGATCGTATTCGCCTGGCGCTGAATCATCTGTTCGAGGAAATTGTAGGACGACGTGGCACTCGACGACGCGGACGCGGACGGAGCCGACGTTGTCGTGACCTTGGAGCCGTCGGCATAGGTCAGCGACGTCTTGCTGCCGTCGCTGTTGGTGGTCGAGGCCGTGCTCGCGCCGTCCAATGCCTGCAACAACGGGTCCGAACTGGTTGGACCCGTCCCGCTCGCCGTCGCGCTGCCTGCGCCGTGCGCACCATGATGGCGACCGCCTTTGCCCTTCAGCGCCGACGACAGTTCAGCCATGCTCACCGAGCCGTTGCCGTCGCTGTCGAGCTTGTCGAACACGCTGTTCGCATTCGCGGTGTTGGTGCCGCCTGCCCCCAACGCGTCGGAAAATTCCGATTTGGTGACGCTGCCGTCGCCATTGCCGTCGATCAGGCCGAACAGATCCTTCAGCGCCTTCGACTGGCTCTTGTTCGATGTCGATGTCGGCGTCGCGCTGGATTGGCTTTGTGCATCAAGCAGCGCGCTCATCGTCTGCGGCGAGACGTGGCCTGTCGGTGCGGCGCCCGCGACGCTGACCGAAATCGTCGACCCACCATCCGACGACGCGGCAGTCGTCGCGCTGAAATCCGCGGTCGGCGTCGACGATTTTTTCGACGACGTCAGCGATTTCAACAGATCGATCGCCGACGACGCGGCTGCAAGCGCTCCCAACATGGCAAATCCCCTCGATCCCGAACCGGTCGAGAATTTGCAACCGCCATGCCATGACGAAAAGCCCTGTAAAATATGGGTTTCTGCGTCCGCCCCAAGGCCAAACGCCCGGCAAAAGCTGCCGCCGCCGGGCAGTTCCTGCCGCGCACGCGGAGCGTTTCATTGCCCGTGCCTGCCCGCCATGATACGCGGATCATCCCTCAATTCGTCAGCGCCATCGCCGGGATGATCCCATGAGCCAGACCTTCACGCCCCGCCCGCTCGTCATCGCGCCGTCGATCCTGGCGTCGGACTTTTCCAAACTGGGCGAGGAAGTTCGCGCGGTCGATGCCGCCGGTGCGGACTGGCTGCATCTCGATGTGATGGACGGCCATTTCGTGCCGAACATTTCCTACGGGCCCGATGTGATTAAGGCGATGCGGCCGCATTCCAAGAAAATCTTCGACGCGCATTTGATGATCGCGCCGGCTGATTTCTATCTCGAAGCCTTCGCGAAAGCCGGCTGCGACCACATCACGGTGCATGCCGAAGCGGGACCCCATCTGCATCGCTCGTTGCAGGCGATCCGCGCGCTCGGCAAGAAAGCCGGCGTGTCGCTCAATCCGGCGATGCCGATCGCGCAGCTCGAATATGTGCTCGATCTTGTGGACCTGGTGTTGGTGATGTCGGTCAATCCCGGCTTCGGCGGTCAGGCTTTCATTCCGGCGGTGCTGAACAAGATCAGCGACGTCCGCGCGCTCTGTGCCCGGCGTCCGATCGACATCGAAGTCGATGGCGGCGTTACCGCCGACGTCGCGGGCCAAATCGCCGCCGCCGGTGCGAACGCTTTGGTCGCGGGTTCGGCGGTGTTCAAAGGCGGGACTGAGGCTGCGTATCGGGCCAACATCTCGGCGATAAGGACTGCTGCTGCGAGTGCGAGAGGCGAGATGGTGTAGTGTTTTGCAGGGTCGGTAAGCTGAGCTGTAATCTACTAACTCCAGCTATCCTGTGGATCATGCTGCGCTA
>JANMAN010000017.1:0-3229 GCA_031359885.1 Tardiphaga sp.
TGCGGGCGAGGACGCGGTTGCGGCTTTTGGGTCGCGACGGTCGGCTTCGTATCGGTCATATTTTCGTCCTCAGAACGTTCTCGGCCGTCACAGTGTCTACCACATATTCAGGACCAAACGGGCCTCGTCGGTCATGCGGTCCGGCGTCCACGCCGGTTCCCAGACGATGTTGACCGTGACGACGCCGACGCCGGGGACGCTCGCAACGGCGTTCTCGACCATCATCGGCATTTCGGCGGCCGCCGGACAGTTCGGCGTCGTTAGCGTCATGTCGACATCGACCGTGCGGTCGTCTTTGATATCGACCTTGTAGATCAAGCCAAGCTCGTAGATATCAGCCGGAATTTCCGGATCGAACACGGTCTTCAATGCGGCGACGATTTCCGTGCCGAGACGTTCGGTCTCTTCCGGCGGCAGCGCGGACTGCGTCGTCATGTTCGGAGCCGTTTTGGCTTCAATCGTTTCGGTCATGCGAACAAATCCCTCGCCTTCAACAGCGCTTGCACGAGCACGTCGACTTCCTCGCGCGTATTATACATGCCGAACGACGCGCGGCACGTGGCCGTCACGTTGAATCGCTCCAGAAGCGGCATCACGCAATGCGTGCCAGCGCGGACGGCGATGCCTTGCCGGTCGATCACGGTCGCGATGTCGTGCGGATGCGCGCCTTTCATCTCGAACGAGATCACCGGGCCCTTGCCCTTCGCCGTGCCGATGATGCGCAGCGAATTGATCTCGCGCAGCCGATCCTGCGCATGGTCCAACAACTCATGCTCATGCGCGGCGATGCGCGCCTTGCCGATCGAATTGACGTAATCGATCGCCGCACCAAGGCCGATCGCCTCGACGATCGCCGGCGTGCCGGCCTCGAATTTATGCGGCGGATCGCCGTAGGTGACCCAGTCCTGTGCCACGTCGCGGATCATCTCACCGCCGCCGGCATAGGGCCGCATCGCGACGAGATGGCTGTGCTTGGCATAGAGCACGCCGATGCCGGTCGGGCCGTACAACTTGTGGCCTGTGAAGACGTAGAAATCGCAATCGATGTCGCGCACGTCGACGGTCAGATGCACGGCGGCCTGACTGCCGTCGACCAAAACGGGAATGCCGCGCGCATGCGCCAGCTTCACGATCTCCTTGACGGGGACCAGCGTGCCGAGCGCGTTCGACATCTGCGTGATCGCGACGATCTTCGTCCTGTCGGTCAAAAGCTTTTCGAATTCGTCGATGAGGAAATTCCCCTCGTCGTCGACCGGCGCCCATTTGATCACCGCGCCCTGACGTTCACGCAGGAAATGCCACGGCACGATGTTGGAGTGATGCTCCATGATCGAGAGCACGATCTCATCGCCCGCCTTGATGTTCTCGCCGCCCCACGATGCCGCGACGAGGTTGATCGCTTCGGTCGCGTTGCGCGTGAAGATGATTTCTTCCGGCCGCTCCGCATTGAGGAAATGCTGAACTTTAGTGCGGCCGCCCTCATAGGCTTCGGTCGCGGCATTCGCGAGATAATGCAGGCCGCGATGCACGTTGGCGTATTCGGACTTGTAGGCGTCCGTCATGCGGTCCAACACGGCGAGCGGCTTCTGCGACGTGGCCGCGTTGTCGAGATAGACCAGCGGCTTGCCGTAGACCTTCATCGCAAGAGCCGGAAAATCCGCGCGGATTTTTTCGACGTCGTAGCCGCCGTCGCTTACTGCCGGATGCAGGATCTGAGAGTGCATGTTCATGCGCGCGCCTCCAGCCAACGCTCGGCCGATGCGATGACGAGATCGCGCAGGCTTTCGTCAGCGATGCTCTCGATGGCTTCCCCGACAAAGGCCTGAATCAACAGCGCCTGCGCCTGCTTCTCGTTCAGGCCGCGTGCGCGCAGATAAAACAGCAGACTGTCATCCAGCGCACCGACCGTGGCACCGTGTCCGCATTGGACATCGTCTGCGAAAATTTCGAGTTCGGGTTTGTTGTCGATCTCGGCGTCGTCGGAGAGCAGCAACGCGCGCGACATCATCTTGCCGTCGGTCTTCTGCGCCTGTTGCTTGACGGTGATCTTGCCCTGAAACACCGAGCGGGCGCGATCGTCGAGCACCGCTCGGAACGTCTCGCGGCTGGTGCAGCTCGGCACGGCATGCTCGATCACGAAGGTGCAATCGCCATGTTGCTGACGGCGCAGCAGATGGATGCTGTTGGTGGACAGCGTCGTCTGTTCGCCGGCCAGCGTGATGAAGCTCTGGTAGCGGCTGACGCCGCTGCCGGTGGTCATGCTGAACGTGTTGAAGGTGCAGCGTGCGCCGACCGTCACGATAGCCGATGCGATGTTGGCGGCATCGACGGCATCGTCGAGCACGCGAATGTGCTGCATATCGGCGTCGTCGCCGACCCAAATCACCGCAGTGTCGTGAACCTGATAGGCTCCCGCACCTTCTGCCGCGACAAAACTCTCGACGATCGTCGCGCGGGCTTTGGCGTTCACCTTGATCAGCGAGCGCGTGAACGCTCCTGACGCCGATCGTGTCGCGACATGCACGATATGAATGGGCTTCGAAGGTGCGGCACCCTCCGCGACATCGATCACGAAGCCATCGGTCGTGAAGGCCGCATTGAGCGCGATCATCGGATCGGCGACGCGCGACAGAAGCAGGTCGGCGCGCGCCTCGACGCTGGTGTCGTTCAAGACCTCGCGCAGCGAACGCACCGATACGCCCGCTTCAACAGCCGTGTCGGACAGATCAGGCGCATAGAGTCCGTCGACCAGCACGAGCTTGTGCATGTCGGGAAAACCGAGACCGGCGATCGCCGCTTCGGCCCGCGTCATGGCGGCGGCGTCCGGCTCACGCGCCAGCGGCGCGACGTCGCGGATCAGCACGCGTAAATCAGTGTATTTCCAGTCTTCGACGCGGCGGTTCGGCAAGCCGTGCGTCGCGAAATCGTCGAAGGCGCGCTGGCGCGTGTCCGCCACGCGGCCGCTGCCGGGCAACATTTCGCGTGCCGCAGCGAAGGTACCGTCGAGCGCGTCGCCGATCGTCTTTTTGGCCAAAGCTAAATTCATGATCTGCTCACTCAGGCGGCCACATCTTCGAACTGCGCATAGCCGGAGGCTTCGAGTTCGAGCGCCAGTTCCTTGCCGCCGGTTTTCACGACGCGGCCCTTCGACATCACGTGGACCACATCCGGCACGATGTAATTTAGCAAACGCTGATAATGCGTGATGACGACCATCGCGCGATCCGGC
>JANMAN010000020.1:0-5984 GCA_031359885.1 Tardiphaga sp.
TGTCCAACCCCGCAATCGCACATGCCGCGCGGAGCGTGTTGACCAGCAAACATGCCACGGTCATCTGACCGACACCGCCGGGCACCGGCGTGATCGCGCCCGCGACCTCGCTCACTTCGGCAAAGGCCACGTCGCCGACAAGCCTGGTCTTGCCGCTGTCGGCCGGCATGCGATTGATGCCCACATCAATGACGACGGCACCCGGCTTGATCCAATCGTGCCGAACCATTTCCGGACGGCCGACCGCTGCATAAACGAGGTCCGCTTGCGCGCAGAGCGCCGGCAAATCGCGCGAGCGCGAATGGGCGATCGTCACCGTCGCGTTTTCATTCAGAAGCAATTGCACCAAAGGACGACCGACGAGATTCGATCGCCCGATCACGATAGCGTTCAGCCCTTCAAGCGATGGCCGCACGGTCTTGGTCAGGATGATGCAGCCGAGCGGCGTGCAGGGCGACAGCGCCGGCAGTCCGCCCGCAAGCCGGCCGGCGTTGTGCGGATGCAGCCCGTCGACATCCTTCGCGGGATCGATGGCGTTGATGACCGTCTCAGTATCGAGCGATTTCGGCAGCGGCAGCTGAACGAGGATGCCGTGCACCGACTCATCGGAGTTGAGTTGTGCGATCAGCGCCAACAATTCAGGCTGCGCGACATCAGCCGGCAGGCGATGCTCGAACGACGCCATTCCGGCGGCCTGAGTCTGCGCGTGCTTGCTCCGGACATAGACCTCGCTGGCGGGATCGTTGCCGACCAGCACCACCGCGAGACCTGGTGTGAGATCATGATCGCGTTTGACCCGCGCCACTTCCGTCGCGACGCGGCCGCGCAATTCGGCCGCGATGGTTTTTCCGTCGATCAGCCTGGCTGTCATCCGAGCGGCGATCAGATCACATTCGGATAGATGTAATAGGAAATCACCCGCTGGATGAACATGATGATGAGGATCAGGATGATCGGCGAAATGTCGAGGCCGCCGAGATTCGGCATGATCCGACGGATCGGCGCCAAGACAGGCTCGGTGATGCGGTAAAGAAACTCCGCGATCGCCGACACGAATTGGTTACGGGTGTTCACGACGTTGAAGGCGATCAGCCAGGACAGGATCGCCGAGGCGATCAGCAGCCAGACATAGAGGTCGAGAACGATCAGGACGATGTCGAGAATGGCGCGCATGGCGGTCGTGCACTCGCAGGGTTGGTCGCGAATGCGACTTCCTTCGATTTATCGTTTCGCACCTGCGTAAACAAGCACAGTTCCCGAGGAAATCGGCCTAAAATGGTGAATTGACTTGATCGAGGCCGCCACTGTAAATGGCGACCATCGCTGACCGCCGCTTCGCAGGAAGCCGGACACGAGGGGCCATAGCTCAGCTGGGAGAGCGCGTCGTTCGCAATGACGAGGTCGGCGGTTCGATCCCGCCTGGCTCCACCACGCTTCGCTTGCTTCGCGTGTCGCCCAGCGAAGCCTTTTGGCAAAGACGCGCCGCCTAAGCCTTCTTCCCTCTTTTCAAATACGCTTCCGTCTCCGGCCGCTCCTTCAGCCAGCCGGTCCAGCGCGCGAACACCTTGGCCATCTTGTCAGGGGCGACGCCGAGTTGCTGCATCGCCACGCCGCCATTGACGGCTTCGCGATACTCCGAAATCAGCCCGTCGCGGACCATAAAACGGCTCATGCCGTCGATGACGATCTTCTGCCCGGCGAATTGCGGGATCGTCGAGGAGAAACTCGACAGCGACCACGCATAGCCCATCGCGCCGTCGAAGACGGGATCGAACATCTCCCAGCGATAATCCGCAGCGTCGCGGTGAAACAGGCCCTGCATCATATGCGCGATATCGGCGCGGCCAGTGGGCGGGCCATAGATGTAATCGTGGTAGACGGCGTCATCCGTGAAATGCGCGGCGAAGCGCGTGGCGTCGCCGGACTCGGCCGACGCGGTAAAGTCTTCAAGCAGCTTCGCGAAGCCGGCACTGTCCATGAATTAGCCCCTCTCAATACCCAGCCACCGCTGCGCCTCTGGTGCGCGGGTCGGCCGCGCCGGTCATGCCCTGCGGCGTCACCGCGATCGAATTCGCCGAGGTCTGACCCATCGGCTCTTTGACGGCATGCCCCATTGCGCGCAAGGCATCCAGCGTCGTCTCGGGAAAGCCGCGCTCGATGCGGACCTCATCGGGCAGCCATTGATGGTGCAGGCGCGGCGCGGCCACCGCCGCCGCGACGTCCATCTTGTAGTCGAGCACATTGACGATGACCTGCAGGACCGTCGAAATGATACGGCTGCCGCCGGGCGATCCCGTGACGAGCACCGGCTTGCCGTCTTTCAACACGATGGTCGGCGACATCGACGACAGCGGCCGCTTGCCGGGGCCGGGCAGATTGGCCTCGAACCCGACAAGGCCATAAGCGTTCGACGTGCCCGGTGCGGCGGTGAAGTCGTCCATCTCGTTGTTCAACAACACGCCGGTGCCCTCGGCGACGAGGCCGACGCCGTAACTGAAATTCAGCGTATACGTATTGCTCACGGCGTTGCCTGCCGAGTCCAATACCGAATAATGCGTGGTGTTGCTGCCTTCGCGCGGTGGCAGTGCGTCAAGGGCCGCGGTCCACGGCGTCGCTTTCAGCGGATCGATGCTTGCGCGCTGTTTGATGGCGTAGTCCTTCGAGACCAGAGTCTTGATCGGCGCATCGACGAAAGCGGGATCGCCGAGAAACCGCGCACGATCCGCATAAGCGCGCTTCATCGATTCGATCAGCAGATGCAGCGACGGCGGCGAGCCGTGCGCGATGTCCCCGAGCGCGAAGCCCTCGACCATGTTCAGCGTCTCGACCAACACGATGCCGCCCGAAGACGGCAGCGGCATCGATACGATGTCGTAGCCGCGATAGACGCCGCGCACCGGCGCGCGCACGACAGGCTTGTAAGTTTTCAGATCGCCCGTCGTGATGATGCCGCAGGCATCGATGATGCCGCGTGATAGCTTCTCGGCCACCGGCCCTTCGTAGAATCCGCTCGGCCCTTGCGCTGCTATAGCCTCGAGGGTGACGGCGAGATCGCTCTGAATCAATTTGTCGCCGTCGCGCAACGACGTGCCGTCCGGCTTCGAGAAGATCTTTGCGGTCGACGTCCAGCGCGCAAGCCGCCTGTGCCACTCCGGCAACGTGTCCGCGCCGTCGTCGCTCAACGTAAATCCGTCGCGCGCCAAGATGATCGCCGGTGCGATCAGCTGCGCCAGCGTGAATTTGCCGGAGCCGTAGGATTCGAGCGCCAATGCCAAGCCGGCGACCGTGCCGGGCACACCGATGCCGAGCGCGCTATCGCGCGATTTGGCGTTGTCCGGTTTCCCGTCCGCGCCCAAAAACATGTCGCGGGTCGCTGCCGCTGGTGCCGTCTCGCGATAATCGATCGCGACGTCGCGGCCGTCGGCGAGGTGGATCACCATGAAACCGCCACCACCGATATTGCCGGCGCGCGGATAAGTCACGGCCATCGCAAAGCCCGTCGCCACGGCCGCATCCACCGCGTTGCCGCCCTGCTTGAGGATGTTCGCGCCGACCTCGGCGGACAACCGCTCCTGCGCGACGACCATGCCGTTTTGCGCGATGATCGATTGTCCGATCCCCGCCTGCGGCGAGGTGCTGCGGCGGATATCCTGCGCCCGCATGGGTACGGTCGATACAGCGAACGCAATCCCAGCGAGTAACGCGCCGCATAGTCTAAATGACATCATCGGCATCTCCGACATCGGCTTCGGCGGTTTTCCGCTGAAGATGCTATACGGGTTCAACCAGTGCTGGCAAAACGTCATGTGATTCGGCAGGGCATCGCTGAAATGACCATAAATTCTGCGGCGGATGACGAGCCAAGCGACCGCCGTGCGAGCTATCCGCCACGTTCTGCCGTAGCCGGATGGATGTTGTTCGATTGGGCGACGCAGCCCTATTTCAGTCTGATCACGACCTTCGTCTTCGCACCCTACTTCGCCACGCGCGTGGCAGCCGATCCCGCGACAGGGCAATCGCTCTGGGGTTTTGCCACCGCCGCTGCGGGAATCGTGATCGCGCTGATGTCGCCGGTGCTTGGCGCAATCGCCGACGCGAGCGGCCGACGCAAGCCATGGATCGCCGCCTTCGGTGCGCTGTTCGTGATCGGCGCGAGCATCATGTGGATCGGAAAGCCCGGCGATCCGTCGATCATCCTGCCACTGCTGATCGCCTATGCCATCGCGACCATCGGCGTCGAATTCGCCACCGTCTTCAACAACGCGATGATGCCGACGCTGGTGCCGCCCGAGAAAATCGGTCGCTTGTCAGGATCGGGGTGGGCGCTTGGCTATGTCGGCGGAATCTTCAGTCTCATCCTGGTGCTCGGATTTCTCGCGGCGAATCCGACGACGGGGCGCACGCTGTTCGGGCTGACGCCGCTGTTCGGTCTCGATCCCGCGACGTTTGAGGGCGATCGCATCTCCGGCCCGTTGGCCGGACTATGGTTCGTCATCTTCGTGCTGCCGATGTTTCTGCTGACGCCGGATTTTCCCGCCCGGCGACCGGCCGCTAATGCGCTGCGCGACGGACTGTCGAATCTGAAACGCACCCTCGGCGAGTTGCCGCAGCGCCGCTCGATGGCGGCATTTCTGCTGGCTAACATGATCTACACGGACGGGTTGGTGTCGCTGTTCGCGTTCGGCGGCATCTATGCGGCGGGCACCTTCGGTTGGAATACGATTCAGATCGGCACCTTCGGCATTCTGCTCGCGGTCGCCGGCACGTTCGGCGCATGGATCGGCGGCAAGCTCGACGACGCACTTGGCTCAAAACGCGTCATCGCCGGAAGTCTCATTCTGTTGTTGTTTGCGGTGCTCTCGATCTTGACGATCGACCGCGAGACCATCTTCTTCATGAAAGTGACGCCGCCCGTCGCCGGCGGTGGGCTGTTCGCGGCACCTGCCGAGAAGACCTATCTGTTGCTCGGTTGTCTGATCGGCATGGCTGGCGGGCCATTGCAGGCCGCATCGCGTTCGCTGCTGATCCGCCTCGCACCGCAGGATCGCATCGCGCAGTTTTTCGGCCTGTTCGCGCTGACAGGCAAAGTCACAGCGTTCATCGGCCCGCTTCTGATCGGCGTAGTGACCGCAGTGACCATGAGCCAGAAAGCCGGCATGGCGGTGCTGGTGGTGTTCTTCGTGTGCGGGTTGGCGCTACTCGCGCGGGTACGGGCGGAGTAAAGCAGTCCGTCAATACTAATGCTTGAAGTGCCGCACGCCCGTGAACACCATCGCGATGTCGGCGGCATCGGCGGCTGCAATAACCTCGTCGTCGCGCACCGAGCCGCCGGGCTGTATCACGGCCGTGGCGCCGGCCTCGATCGCCACTAGGAGGCCATCCGCAAACGGAAAGAACGCGTCCGACGCGACCACCGAACCCTTCGTCATCGGCGCGGCGAGTTTCAGTTCGGTCGCGGCATCCTGGGCCTTGCGCGCGGCAATCCGCGCGGAATCGATGCGGCTCATCTGGCCCGCGCCGATGCCGACGGTGGCCAGGTCTTTGGCGTAAACGATCGTGTTCGACTTGACGTGCTTGGCGACACGAAACGCAAATTGCAGATCGCGCATCTCGGCATCCGACGGCGCGCGTTTCGTTGCCACCTTCAATGTCATCGCATCGACGGCCGCATTGTCGCGGCTCTGCACGAGCATGCCGCCGGCGACGGTTTTGTAGGTCAAACCCAAGCTGCGCGGATCGGGCAGGCCTCCCGCGAGCAACAACCGCAAATTCTTCTTGGCTGCGACGATCGCGATGGCTTCGTCGGTGGCATCAGGCGCGATGATGACCTCGGTGAAAATCTCAGTAATCGCTCGCGCGGCATCCGCGTCGAGCGTGCGGTTCAACGCGACGATCCCGCCGAAGGCCGAGGTCTGGTCGCACGCCAGCGCCTTACGATAGGCCGAGACGAGATCGCCGCCTTCCGCGACGCCGCAGGGATTGGC
>JANMAN010000036.1:0-1618 GCA_031359885.1 Tardiphaga sp.
GTGCAAGAAGACGGCAAAAAACTGGCTCTGGTGAAAGACGGCGTCTCGTTGCAGCAGCTCGTCGACGGTCTGAACGGCCTCGGCATCGGCCCGCGCGATTTGATCGGCATTTTGCAAGCGATCAAAGCCGCCGGCGCGATCCAGGCCGACATTGAGGTGATGTGATGCAGACCTCCGCGTTTTCCGCGTTGCTCGGCAAATCCTCAATGCCCGACAAGGCGGTCATGCCCTCGCGCAACGGACGTCCCGACATCGCGCTGACCGAAGCGTTGAAGCAAGTCTCGCCGGAGAAACAGGCCAAATCGAAAGCGCAGGCGCAAGATTTCGAAGCGCTGTTTCTGAACTCGATGTTTTCGCAGATGACATCTGGCGTCAAAGGCGACGGCCCTTATGGCGATACGCCCGGCACCGGCATCTGGCGCTCGATGCTCACCGACGAATATTCCAAAAACTTCGCGAAGGCCGGCGGCGTCGGCATTTCGAAGGAAGTCTATCGCACATTGATCCTGCAACAGGCCGGCAACACACGATGAGGGTCGCAGCATGACCGCACAGGCGCAGTTGAAACCCGCAGCGACCGAGACGGCCGCCGTTACGCCGACCGAGGCGCGAACGGTCGCAGTGACATTGCTCGATACGATGACGGCGCTGCTGGCGGTGATCGAACGCGAAACCGAATTGGTGCGCGCCGGCAAAGTCGCCGATGCGATGACATTGCAGCCTCAGAAAACCGATCTGTCGCGACGTTACGCCAGCGCCATCTCGCACCTGAAGATCAGCCAGCCCTATATGGCGAAGGCCACACCGGACCTACTAAAGGCGCTGCATCAGCACCACGACGTGTTTCGCGGCATGCTCCAGATCAACCTGACCGTGCTCGCGACATCGCATGCGGTCACCGAAGGCATCGTTCGCGGCGTCAATGCCGAAGTGCAGCGCCGCAATGCGCCGCAGACCTACAATGCCTACGGCCAGCGCAGCGCCCCCGGCCCGCGCAACCTGACGCCGATCGCCATCAGCCGCTCGTTATAGGTTTTCGGGTTCCCCATTGCGGGTTTGCCGATTGTCATGTTCGTGATATGTTCTTAAGTACCGTGGCGGTTGGACCGCGTGGCGTTGAAGGAACTTGTTCATGAATGTACAACGCAAGCTGGAAATCCTCGCCGATGCGGCGAAATACGACGCATCCTGCGCATCCAGCGGCACCGAGAAACGCGACTCGCGCGGCGGCAAGGGCGTCGGCTCGACGGACGCCGGCATGGGCATCTGCCATTCCTATGCGCCGGACGGCCGCTGCATTTCGCTCCTAAAAATCCTGCTCACCAACGCTTGCAACTACGATTGTCTCTATTGCGTCAACCGCGCGTCGTCGAACGTGCCGCGGGCCCGCTTTACCGTCGACGAGGTCGTGACGTTGACCATCGACTTCTATCGCCGCAATTACATCGAAGGACTGTTTCTGTCGTCCGGCATCATCCGCAATGCCGACTACACGATGGAGCAAGTCGTCAGCGTCGCGCGCAAGCTGCGCGAGGAGCATCACTTCAAGGGCTACATCCACCTCAAAACCATTCCGGAGGCCGACGACGCGCTGATCGCCGAAGCCGGCAAATATGCC
>JANMAN010000057.1:0-4714 GCA_031359885.1 Tardiphaga sp.
CGATCATGGCGGCGGCCGACGGCAAGTAAGTCCCGCCTGGCCTATCGGATAGATATTGCGCGCGGCTGAAAGCCCGGAATAGGCTGTTGACGATTCGGGGGCACAGGAGTGGCGCTTGAATCTTTTTAGCTATCAAAATGGGAATGATTGAACATGACTCGTATTGCACTTTTCGCGCTGGTTTGCCTGACGATCCTCGGCTCATTCGCTTCGTTTGATACCGCCTCGGCGGACAAGCATGGCGACAAGATGAAGCGCGACTGCGCGACCGGCGCCCGCAAGTGCTGATTTGATTTTTTGAAAACAGAAAGGCCGCCGGTTGGCGGCCTTTTATTTTGCCGCCGGCCAACGCCGTGCGATCAAACGGTCTCTCATATTCGGCGATAGATCGCTAGCTTCCGGCCTTCGCCGCCGAGGCCTCGCGCGGCACGCTAAAGCGGATATCCTCGATCAGCGACGACGACACCGACGGCACTTGCCCGCCCTCGGAAATGCGCGAAACGGCGTTGCGGGTCTTGCCGAACATCGCTTCGACGCCGTCGTTCTTGTCGCCGAGATTGGTCAACAGCTCCGCCATCAGCACGCTGTGGCGCGCATTGGTGTCGTCCATCACCTTGCCCGGGCCCGCCGACGACAGGATCAGCGCATTGTCCGGTGCGTTGATCGGCGCAAGGCCATGCGAGAACGTCCGGAAACGGCGCTCGTAGGGATTGCGGCGCGATGCATCGATGACGGCGAGCTTGGCGTGGGCGCCGCGCTCCTTCATCACGTCGAGCACGGTTTCGATGCTGAAGCCGTCGCGACGCACGTCGGATTCTTTCCAAATCGCGGCATCGGTCGGGATCATGTAGCTCTCGCGGCCGACCTGCACACCGTAGCCGCCGAAATACAGCATCACCACCGAGCCCGGCGCGATCTTATCCTTGAGGCGGGCGATGGCACGCTGCATGTCGTCGCGGCTGGCGTCCTCGATCACGTCGACGTCGAAGCCGTCACCGCGCAGCGTCGCGGTCAGTGCGCGGGCGTCGTTGATCTGTTGGGTGAGCGGCGCGTCGGCATCCGGATAATTGCCGTTGCCGATCACCAGTGCGAGACGCGCCGGCTTGTCGGCAAGGTTTGCGCCCTGATTGGTGGAGATGGCCTTCGCGGTCTCGGTGCGCTTGTTGAAAGCGGCATTGGCGCCGATCGCCAGCGAGACCAGGGCGATCATGGCAACGCCGATTTCGACCGAGCGGCGGGAAACGCGAATTTGCGCGAACTTCATACGACTTCAATCCTGGTCTTGGAGGCGCGCGCTATGCGTCGGCACCTCGGCTCTCAGACTTCGAATGTGCCGCGTCAGTGCGACCCAATTGTGCTTCATTTGCGGCACCGCAACATAACAAACCCTTACCTCAGCGGCAACTCGGCCTAATTTCAGACGCTCGCGGTTTGTGTTCCAATCCAAATCATGCGATTTTAGAAGTACTTGACCGGTGTTCACGAGATGCCGGCGGCGATGTTCCCATTTCAGAGCGCGGGCATTTTGATGGGTTTTCAAGACTTCGCCGGCGCGGCCTTTCGGGCCGTCACCGCCGCAAAAGACGGACCGTCGCTCTACGATGTCTGCGATCCGATCCTGCTCAACGGAGCTGGCGGCGACGCGCATCTCAGCAAATTCTACAAAACGGGACTCGGCAATCCGCCGCTCCGCGCGCTGCTGCGCCGGTCCGGCCTGCCCGAGTTGCGCGACGACTGCCGCATCGGCGCGTTGCGCGCGGCGCTGATCCAGGCGCGCGACAGCCGCGCACCGGATTGGGATGCAATCGGGCGGCCGGTCGCTGATTTGCTCGACACCCTGTCGCCCGCGCACCCGAAGCCGAAGCCGATCTCGGCTCCGGCACACGTCCCGGATGTGTCGGAGATCGACGCCACGATCCGGACCTGCGCCGCGCATCTGCTGAAATCCTACGCCGGCAACGGCTACATCCCCGCCTATGCGGCGTTCAATCTGATCGGCGACCCCGATTTGAGGGGGCAGGATTTCCTCGCCGCACTGACCGGGCTGAACGCGCGCGGCTACAAGAATTCGACGCTGCTGTTCAATCTGGCGCGAGTCTTCATCACACGCTCGCCGGCCGCGCGCATCATCAACCCGCCCTGGACCGGCATCGCCGAGCCGATGTGGCAGCCGATGCAAGTCAAACACCGCTCGGCCTATTACGACGCCTTCTTCATCGAGGCGCTGTTGAGCTTCGCCGAGACCGGCCTTGCGACGCTTGGCCAAAGCGCCGACGCCAAACGCGCGATCGACGCGATGACGCATTTCTGCCTCCGAATAAGCCGGGAGACCGTGCCGGCGGCCGACGGCACGACGTTCGACGTCGTCACGGCAATTGCGCCGCCGCCGCATCCGCGCTTCAGCAAGTTCTTCACCAACATCAAGCAGACGCTTGGCTTCGACATCTACGTGCCGGATTGCGACACCACCGCCTGCGCGGTGTCGGCCGCGACGCAAGCCGGCGTCGAAGATTCCCTGATCGATCAGCCGCTGATCGATTTCTACGCGGGCTATCAAGTCCAGCCCGGCGCAAATGCGCCGCTCGTCACCGTGCCGCTGAACGACCACGTCGATTACGACGGCGGCATCGTGACCTGGATCGACAATCTCGCGGGGCAGCGGCCTTACGGCAACGACCTCGACCCGACGCTCAATCTCGACGTGCTCGAAGTCTCGTTCCGCAATTGCACGCGCTGGCGGATCGTCGAAACGCCGAAGCGGCTGGAGACGGTGCGCCGCATCCTCGGCTTTCAGCGTCGATTGGTCGAAAGCGGGCAGTTCGCACAGCCGCGCTCGCACATCTATTATCTGCCGGAATTATACGCGGCCTATGTCGGCCGCTGCTACGCGGCGTTTCGCGAACTGCCGCCCGCCGTGCAGACGATAATCGATCCGCAGGACCATCTCGGGTTCATCCGCACGCGCGTGCTCGCCTACGTGCAGGACGAGCTGATCGCGCACGAGATGAATGCGTTCGATGCGGCGCTGGCGCTGATCGCGCTCGGCCATCTCGGTGCCGATCAGAAGCATTTCGCAGCCCCACTCGCCTGCATCATCGCATCCAGAGGCGAAGGCGGCCGGCACGGCCCGTTCAAGCCTTACGAATGGAATAAAATGAAGACACCGACGCGCATCATCGTCGGCGGCCCGGAAGTGACATCGGCCTTCGTGCTGATGGGTCTGGCGCTGGCGCGGCGCAGCCTCGCGCGAAGGTGAAGGCGGCGACACGATCTAGCCTCGCGCTCGACGTGCAAAGCGGACAAACTCGCACCACAATCGAAGACCTTGCTGCCGCAGCTTTCCGCGAGACGCATCTTCATGCCCGTTCGTTTTCTCATCGCTACGATTCTGTTTCTGATGCCTGCGCTGGCGCAGGCTGCGGATATCGTCGGCGTCCCGAAATTTCGCGATGCCGATCAGGTCGTGATCGGCCCGACACGCGTGCGCCTCGCCGGGATCGATGCGCCGGCGCTCGACCAGCTTTGCCTCAATCCGAAGGGCGAGCGCTGGACCTGCGGCTCCGCCGCGCGTGATGCGCTCGAGAAATATGTCGGCGATAAAAGCTGGACCTGTACGCCCGTTCGCACCGACCGCTTCGGCCGCAGCGTCGCCAAATGCGTCGTCGATGGCGAGGACGTCTCGAAGTGGATGGTGAGAAACGGCTGGGCGCTGGCGTATCTGCAATTCTCGAAAGACTACGAAGCCGATGAAAAAGCGGCGCGCGACGCCAAGGCCGGATTGTGGGCCGGAGCGTTCATCGCGCCGTGGGACTGGCGCGTCCGCAACAAGAAGACGACGATCCTCGGCGCGGTGAAAGCGCCTGACACCGCGAATGCGATTTTGCTGGCATCGGCATCGGGTCCGGTCGCGCCGTCGCCGACCTGCACTATCAAGGGCAACGTCAACCGCTCCGGGCAGTGCATCTTCCACCAGCCGACGAGTCGTTGGTATGCCAAGATCACGATGCGCGTCTCGAAAGGCACGCGCTGGTTCTGCTCGGTCGAGGACGCCGTCGCGGCCGGCTGTCGCGAGACGCGACGCTAAGAATGGTGCTCCTGATTCAAATCTGTAGGATGGGTTGAGCGAAGCGAAACCCATCCTACGAATCATCCCATCAGGACAGACAGCAATGGTCGTGCGCGCAGGCCGTGAATTTCTCGCCATCCCCGGCCCGACGACGATGCCCGACGAGGTGCTGCGCGCGATGCATCGGCCCGCGCCCGACATCTATTCGCCGGCCATGGTGGAGATGACCGAGAGCCTGCTGCGCGATCTGTCGAAGCTGTTCGCCACCAAGGGCCGCAGTTACATCTACATCGCCAACGGCCACGGCGCGTGGGAAGCGGCTCTCACCAACGTGCTGACGCGCGGCGACAAGGTGCTGGTACTGGAAAGTGGTCGGTTCGCCGTCGGCTGGGGTGCTGCGGCCTCCGCGATGGGCATCGACGTCGAGGTGTTGAAGGGCGACTGGAGCCGCGCGGTGCGGCCTGCCGAGGTCGAGGCGCGGCTACGCGCCGATACGGCGCGCGAGATCAAGGCGATCCTTGTCGTGCAGGTCGATACGGCGTCGAGCGCCGTCAACGACATCGAAGCCATCGGCCGCGCCATCAAGGCCGCGAGTCACGACGCGCTGTTCATGGTCGATGCCGTCGCCTCGCTCGGCTGCATGCCGTT
>JANMAN010000072.1:0-2782 GCA_031359885.1 Tardiphaga sp.
TTGATGATGTTCATCATCGGCACCGGCAGCGTGCGCGCCGAGGTGCCGCCGACATAGCGATACAGCGGCATGTCGCAGGAATCGGCCGCGGCTTTTGCCACAGCGAGCGAGACGCCGAGAATGGCGTTGGCGCCGAGCCGGGCTTTGTTCGGCGTGCCGTCGAGACCGATCATGGTTTCGTCGATCTGCACCTGCTGCTCGGCGTCGAGACCCGACAGCGCGTCGAAGATTTCGCCATTGACGGCCTCGACGGCCTTCTCGACGCCCTTGCCGCCGTAGCGACCTTTGTCGCCGTCGCGCAACTCGACTGCCTCATGCGCACCGGTCGACGCACCGGAGGGCACAGCTGCGCGGCCGAACGAGCCGTCTTCGAGAATGACATCGACTTCGACCGTGGGGTTGCCCCGGCTGTCGAGAATTTCGCGGCCGATGATGTCGACGATGGCGGTCATGAGAGCCTCTTGGAAATGCCGGAACGGGTGTTGCGCAGCTTCTACAGCATGGCTCCGCGTGGGAAAAGGCCGCGTTCGGCGAAGAACTGGTGACCTGCGTCGCCCGATTGGCTATGACGCGCGGCAACGGAGATCACGATGCCACGCAAGCCCCCTGCTCTCGACGCCAATCTGCAACTCGGCCGCGACGTCGCCTGGCCGGATACGCCTGAAAAAGCCAAGCTCGACCGCGTGCCGAACCCGCAGCCGGACACGAATTACGTCGTACGCTTCACCGCGCCGGAATTCACCTCGTTGTGTCCCGTCACCGGCCAGCCGGATTTCGCGCATCTGATGATCGACTATGTGCCCGGCGCGTGGCTGGTGGAGAGCAAGTCGCTTAAGCTTTATGTCGCGAGCTTTCGCAACCACGGTGCGTTTCACGAGGATTGCACGGTCGCCATCGGCAAGAAGATCGTCGCGGCGATCAAGCCGAAATTTCTGCGCATCGGCGGCTATTGGTATCCGCGCGGCGGCATTCCGATCGACGTGTTCTGGCAAACCGGGACGTTGCCGAAGGGCGTCTGGCTGCCCGACCAGGGCGTGCCGAGCTATCGCGGACGGGGTTAGTCGGTATTTGAGATCAGCTCGCGCGCCGCTTGGTTTGGATATCGAACTTGTTCTCGAAAACATAGCGGCCGGGCTCGATCGTCATATGCCCGCGATGCATTTCGGTCTGCGATAGGGCTTCGGCAGCAGCCTTTTCCCGCCTCATGTCCCGCGTGTTGCTCATTTCTTCTAGCAAAACGATGGCCGATACGAAAACGACCAGAGCAACGGGGGACCAAAGGGCAAGCGTCTGAATTTCAATCATGGCTCTTCGAGCCTTCCAAGCAAGAACCGACCAAGAAAATGTAAAGCGAATGCACCGATTGCGCAAATACAGGTTGCCTGCAACAAAAACGCTCTTTCGAATACTGAATTCGAGATTCCATAAAAAATAGCCGCGAGTGGAGCGAAGGTTCCCGCAGTTAAAACAGCCGTCGCCAGGGTGTTACACCACGTCGCCGACAGTTTGCGCTTCTCATTCCGAACCGTCTTCGACACGCGACCGCTACATCCGCAAAATACAACCCTAAGATGTCATACGCTACGGGCGTGTCAAGTCACTCGGCATCCGCCGCTTTCGCAGGCTTCAGCAGCTTCGCGCAGACGAAACCCAACACGGCGAAGATCGCCGCTGCGACCAATAGCGTCGGCACTTTGCCGGCATGGGCGATGCCGAGGCCGTAAGCGATCGGGCCGACCGTCTGGCCCATGAAGAACGCGAACGAATGCAACGCGAGCGCGGTCGCGCGGGCATCCGTCGACAGTTCGCTGGAGAATACCTGCAACGATCCGTGGATCATGTAGAAGCCCCAGCCCATCAGCAGGAAGCCGCCGAGCTGGACGGGCCATGGCGGCCCCAACGCGACCAGCACCAGCATCGCGCCGGCGAGCGACGCGCCCGCGATCATCATGCCGCCGACCCCGAGCTTCGGCAGCATCCGCGCCACGGTCAGCGTGTAAATCAACCCACCGATTGCAAAGCCGGCGATCACCAATCCAGCGATCGACAGCCTCGTCTCGCCGAGATCGAACAGGAAGGCAGCGACGTAGGGAAACAGCCCGAGCACGACGCAGCCTTCGACGAACACCGCCGAATAACAAACGAGCGCATTGGGATTGGCGAAAATGGTTTTGTAGCCATGGCGCAAGGACGCGAAGTTCACGCGTGGCGTGGCGACGCGTGGCGCGTTGCGAAATCCGAAGCCGACCGCCAGGGAGGCGACGATGACGATCGCGCCGAGTACCCCAAGCACGCCGCGCCATCCGACGAAATCGCCGATCAAGCCGGACGCCGATGCGCCGAGAAGATTGCCGGTCATGGCACCGGCCAACGAGCGCCCGAGCGCGACCTGGCGTTTGTCGGGCGTGACGACATCGCTCACGAGGCCCATCGCGATGGGGAAGATGCCGCCCGCCGCGATGCCGCCGAGAACGCGCGTCGCGAACAGCAGCGAATAGGACGTCGCCATCGATCCCAGAATATTCGAGAGCGCCAGAATGACGAGGCAGACGATCATCAGCCGCGCTTTGCCGAACATGTCGGCAGCAGCGCCCAGCACCGGCTGCACGATGGCGAAGGTGAAGGCGAAGCCCGCGGCCAGACCCGCCGCCGTCGCGATGCTGACGCCGAAATCCTCGGCGACATGCGGCAGCACGGGGTCGAGCGCCCGGCTCGACAGCGCAGCCGCGAACGTCGCCAATGCGATAATGTTGAGGATCGGCGGCACTTTAGAGCATGATCC
>JANMAN010000088.1:0-3506 GCA_031359885.1 Tardiphaga sp.
AGGCAAGCACCTCAGGATGACGCGGAACTTCGGCTTTAACTCGTTGCTACGACCGCTGCTCGTCTGGCGTTGTACGCCCACCGACCTGCGATGGCTTCTTCGCGTTCAGCATCTGCTTGAGATACGCGACATTGGCGGCCGCTTCGTCCGGCGGCAGGTCCGCCTTGACGATCGTTTCCGCCTCGGCGAAGCGGCCTTGCAAGCCGACGACCAATCCAAGATTTTGACGAACGCGGGCGTCGGCCTGGGGATTTGCGTAAGCCCGACGTAGCGTTGACTCGGCGCGCGGCAATTCCTTGGTCAGCATGTAGGACAGGCCGAGATTGGATAGCACCGACGGCTCCTCCGGCACGATCTTCAGCGCGCTTGCGTAATAGCGCCGCGCCTCGTCAGGCTTCCCCATCTGGTCGAGCACCGTGCCCTGCACAGACAGAAGCCGCCAATCCGGGTTGTCGCGCGAATGCGCACGCGCCAACGTATCGAAAGCCTGCTGAAACGCGCCGTTGTCCGCAAGCGCGCGACCGTATGCGGCGAGCAAGGGCTTGTTGCCGGGGTGCGAATTGGTTGCCTGCTCCAGAACGGCGGAGGCTTGCTGACGCTGGCCGTTGGCGCGCAGCGCCTGGCCGTAACGCAGAGCTACATCCGCATCTTTGGGATTGGCGCGATAGCGCTCGCCGAGCGCGTCGATGCCTTGTCGCGGATCGGGTGCCGGTGCATCGGTCCGCGCTTCTGCGCGGGCGCCAAGTGCCCCGGTCACGTCCGGCAGGCCGGCCGTCTGGCAGCCGGCCAAACCAGTTGCAAGCAGAACGGCGACTGCAGCGGACGCCGGAACGCGCTTCACAGGAAACATGGCATCTGAACTCGCGATTGCCGCACAACGAATGAATTCCGCGCGTAGGATGATGCCCGGAGGCTTTCAGAATTGGACCGTTAACCCTAATTTCGGGTTAATCGGGCAAGTCTGTTGCCGATATCGAATGCCCTGCGACGAGAGACATCCCAAACGATGACATCCGTGTTCGAGACCGATCCAACCGCCCGCGCGATCCCGATTACTTTCGTCACCAAGACGACCTGCGCCGAAGTGCTGGCTTCCCTCGCGCCGCGCGCACGCGGTTTCGCGCAGGCCTCTGGCTTCGTCGCGAAGCCAAGCCAATGGCTCGCGCTACCGGGCGACGACGGCGCGATCGAAGCCGTGTTGTTCGGCCTGGAGGACGAACCGGCGAAACGCGATCCGTTTCGGCCGGGGCAACTGCCAGGCCTCCTCCCGCCAGGCACGTATCGATTCGCCAACGCGCCGCACGACTCGCGCCTCGCGACGTTGGCGTTCGCGCTCGGCAGCTACAAATTCAGCCGCTATCGCAAAACCGACGCACGCGATGTGCGGCTCAAGCCGCCCAATGGCGTCGATATCGCCGACATCGTCCGCATGGCGGATGCGGCGACGCTGGCGCGCGATCTCATCAACACGCCGGCCAACGATATGGGACCAGCCGAACTGGAAGCTGCGGCGTGGGACCTCGCACAGCGCTACGGCGCGGACTTCTCGTGCATCGTCGGCGACGACCTCGTGGCGCAGAATTTTCCGCTGATCCACGCGGTCGGCATGGCCTCGCCGCGCGCGCCTCGTTTGATCGATTTCTCTTGGGGACATGCCGGGCATCCTCGCGTTACGCTGGTCGGCAAGGGCGTCGTGTTCGACACCGGCGGTCTCGACCTCAAGCCGTCGAGTGCGATGCTGATCATGAAGAAAGACATGGGCGGCGCGGCCAACGTCTTGGCGCTGGCCATGATGGTGATGGACGCCAAACTACCGGTGCGGCTGCGCGTGTTGATCCCCGCAGTCGAGAATGCCGTCGCCGGCAATGCGTTTCGGCCGCTCGACATCTACACGTCGCGCAAGGGGTTGAGCGTCGAGATCGGTAATACCGACGCCGAAGGCCGCCTCGTGCTCGCCGATGCGCTCGCTTATGCCGACGAGGACAAGCCGGACATCCTCATCGACATGGGCACGCTGACGGGGGCTGCACGCGTCGCACTCGGGCCGGATCTGCCGCCGTTCTATACCAATGACGAGACGCTCGCCGGCGATGTCGGCACCTATGCCGCGCAGGAGAACGATCCGCTGTGGCGGCTGCCGCTGTGGGCGCCCTACGATTCATGGCTCGACTCGAAAGTCGCGGATATCAACAACGCGCCGTCCGGCGGCTTCGCCGGCTCGATCACCTGCGCACTCTTTCTACAGCGCTTCGTGGCACCGACCACGCGCTGGCTCCATGTCGATATCTACGGCTGGACGCCATCGGCGAAACCTGCGCGACCAGAAGGCGGCGAGTGTCAGGCGGCACGTGCGATCTACCGCCTGCTCGGCCAGCGTTATGGTTGAGCGTTACGATCCAAGGCTGACGCCGGCGCGACCGGACATCGCCGCGCGCTATCTCGAGGGCAAGATCACCGCCGAACGCTTTGTCGATGGCATCGTCATGCACGTCGTCGATCCCATCGCGCCGGTGAGCGCCGCGCCGTCGCATCAGGCTGAACAGGTCTCACAGGCGCTCATGGGCGAGCGCGTCACGATCTATGATCGCGATAGCGAGGGCTGGGCGTGGGGCCAGCTCGGCAGCGACGGCTATGTCGGCTGGCTGCCGGATGCGGCACTAGGAATTGCTAGCGCCGAACCGACACACAAAGTGACTGCGCTGCGAACGTTCGCGTTTCCGGGCCCATCGATCAAGCTGCCGCCGCTGACGACATTGCCGATGGGCGCGACGTTTGTCGTCTCGCGCGTTGTGGACGGATTCGTCATCTCTGCAGAAGGTATGTTCATTCCGGCGCAACATGTCGGCACGCTTGAGTCGATGGAAAGCGATTTTGTTGCAGTTGCCGAACGCTTCGTCGGCACACCCTATCTGTGGGGCGGCAAGACCAGCCTCGGGATCGATTGTTCGGGGCTTGTGCAGATCGCGCTCACCATGAGCGGCATCGGCTGTCCGCGCGATAGCGATATGCAGTGCAACGGATTGGGCCGCGACATCGCCTTATCGGACCTGACGCGCGGCGATCTCTTGTTTTGGAAAGGGCATGTCGCCATCGCACGCGATGCGACGACGATGGTCCACGCCAACGCGCATCACATGGCAACGGCGATCGAACCGGTTCATGCTGGGATTGCGCGGATCAAAGCAGCTGGAATCGAGTTGCTGGCGATCAGACGGCTCTGAACCGTAGCCTGGATGAGCGACCGCCGAAGCCACTTGGCGAAGGTGGTCGCGAAATCCGGGTAGGGTTAGACCCGGATTTCGCTTCGCTCATCCAGGCTACAGGCTACGCCATTCCGTTCGACTTAACCCTATCCGCGATCTCGTCGCTTACTCGGCGACGACTTCGCCGGCCGCCGCTTCGATCCGAAACGCTGCCGCGAACAAAGCGCGCGTGTAGTCCGTCTTCGGCGACTTAAACAAATCCGCCGCCGGGCCTTCCTCGACAACCTTGCCGTGACGCATCAC
>JANMAN010000092.1:0-6654 GCA_031359885.1 Tardiphaga sp.
CCGTCGTCATTCCGGGGCGCGCGCTCTGTCTGTCGCGCGCCTCGAAGGGCGACGGTGTATGCAGCATCTCAACGCGGTTTGGCGTCACCCTCCGCGAAAGCGGAGGGCCCAGTATTCCGTGATGCCTGCGTTCTCATTCGACGTTTCGGAATACTGGGTCGCCCGGTCAAGACGGGCGCAAGATGCGCCCTGCCGGGCGATGACGGTTGTTATGGCTGCAAAGTCTGGATCCCCGCGTCCGCGGGGATGAACGGGTGCAACGTACTACCCCCGGAAATCCTCGTTCAGCAATCCGAACAGCAGGTGATCCTGCCACGCGCCGTTGATGCAGAGATAACGCCGCGCGAGGCCCTCGCGGGTGAAGCCGCATTTTTCCAGCACGCGGACCGACGAGGTGTTGGTCGGAATGCAAGCCGCTTCGACGCGGTGCAGATTGAGTTCGCCGAACAGCGTCGGCAGCAGCGCGCGGAGTGCCGCCGTCATGTAGCCGCGTTGCGCGTGCGGTTCGCCGACCCAATAGCCAACGGTGCCGGCCTGCACGATGCCGCGACGGACGTTGGCGAGCGTAACGCCGCCGATCATCGCGCCGTCGGTCTCGCGAAACACCAGAAACGGATAGGACCGATCCGCCGCGATGTCCTCGGCGTAGCGCCGCAACCGGCGGCGAAATCCGGAGCGCGTCAGATCGTCGGACGGCCAGATCGGCTCCCACGGCGTCAGATAGTGCCGGCTGCGGTCGCGTAGGTCAGCCCATTCGGGGAAGTCGGACATCACCGGCGCACGCAGCGTCAATCCGAAACCGCGCGGGGCGAGCGGAGGTGGATTGACGGAGGGCAACCGAAACAGGGCCATGGCCCGAACTCCTGACACAGCGTTCGTCATTGCGAGCGAGTTCAACGTCGCGGTTTCGCCGACGTTGAACTGAGCGAAGCAATCCAGTTCTTCGATGCAAAAAGAACTGGATTGCTTCGTCGCATCGATCTTCGAAGCCGAAGACCGATACTCCTCGCAATGACGAAATAATTCGTCTCGACCCGATATACGGCCTCAATGATAAAGCGTTTTTGCTTTCGCGCTGGTCAAACCTTCGGCAAATGCGACCGCTTTTTCGAGCCCGTTGCCCGAGCCGAGGGCCACGACGGCCGGCCGGCTGCGCGCCAGCAGCGCGCGGGCCGCGTCGCGGGTCGATTCCACGCTGACGGCATCGATGCGGGCGACCAATTCCTCGACCGTGAGCGGGCGGCCATAGGCCAGCATGTGCCGCGCCAATTGCTCGGCGCGGGCGCTACAGCTTTCGAGCGCCATCAAAAGCCCGGCCTTCATCTGGGCTTTCGCGCGGTTGATCTCGGCCTCGGTCAGCGTCTCGACCGCGTCGGTCATGACATCGACGATGACTTCCATCATTTCAGGTGCGTCGGCCGGATCGGTCCCGGTGTAGAGGCCGAAGAAGCCCGTGTCGTTGTAGGGCGCGTGGAATGTATAGATCGAATAACACAGCCCGCGCTGCTCGCGGACCTCCTGGAACAGCCGCGAGGACATGCCGCCGCCGAGCGTGTTGGCGAACACTTGCAGGCTGAACAACGACGGATCGGCCTGCGGCACGCCTTCCAGCGCCAATGTCAGATGCGCCTGTTCGAGGTCGCGATGCACGACGCGCGAACCGCCCTTGCCGAACGTCGCGGGCTGCGGCTTCGGTCCGACCTCGCTCGAGAAGCTGGCGAATTTCTCGCTCACGTCGGCGACGATGCGCGCATGATCGACCGCGCCGGCGGCGGACACCACCATTTCTGGGCCGCGATAATGCGTCGTCAGATAGTTGCGCAGGATGTCGCGATCGAACGCCTTCAGCGTCTTGGGCGTGCCGAGCAAGGAGCGTCCGATCGGTTGGTCGGGATAGCAGAGTTCGTTGAGGTGCTCGAACACGACGTCGTCGGGCGTGTCCTGTGCCGCGCCGATTTCCTGCACGATCACGCTCTTTTCGCGCTCGAGTTCTTCGGCGACGAAAGACGGGTTGGCGAGAATGTCGGCGAGCACGTCGAGCGCCAACGGAACGTCGGCCTTGAGCACGCGCGCGTAATAGGCCGTGGTCTCGGTCGAGGTGCCGGCATTGAGATCGCCGCCGACCGCCTCGATCTCCTCGACGATTTCACGCGAGGTGCGCTTTGCCGTGCCTTTGAACGCCATGTGTTCGAGCAGATGCGAGATGCCGTGCTCGTTGGCCTGCTCGTCCCGGCCGCCGACGCCGGTCCAGACGCCGAGCGATGCGGTTTCCAGATGCGGCATGGTGTCGGTGATGACGGTCAGGCCGGACGGCAGCTTGGTAATCTCGACGCTCATCCACTCACTCCTTGTTTCGCGGCGCGGCTCACGGAGCGCACGAATCGTTCGATGTCTGTCTGGTCGTTTTTCACGACGGTGATGTGTTCGGTTTTAGTCATCAGCCCGTCGAGCCATGGCGGCAGATCGGGCCGGACGCCGCAGGCGGCTTCCACGGCATCGGGAAATTTCGCGGCATGGGCGGTCGAGAGCACGATGTTCGGCACGTCGCGCGTGGTCGCGTCGCGGTCGGCGACGGCAAGGGCCACGGCGGTGTGGGGATCGACGAGGTTCGCGGCCTCGCGCCATGCGGTGCGGATCGAGGCGGAGGTTTCCTCTTCGTCGGCACGGCCGGCGTCGAAATCGTTGCGAATGGCGGCGAGCAGCGCATCCGGCAGCACGAAGCGGCCGGATTGTTTGAGCGACGCCATCAGGCTGCGCACCAGCGCCGCGTCGCGGCCGGATGCTTCGAACAGCAGCCGCTCGAAGTTGGACGACACTTGAATGTCCATCGACGGCGACGACGACGCGTGAACCTCGCGCACTTCGTAGATTCCGGCTTTGAGCGTGCGCGCGAGGATGTCGTTGACGTTGGCGGCGATGCGCAATTTGCGTACCGGCAGGCCCATCTGCTTGGCGACGTAGCCTGCGAAGATGTCGCCGAAATTGCCGGTGGGCACGGTGAAATCGACCGCGCGCGCCGGTGCGCCGAGCGCCACGGCGGACGTGAAATAATAGACCACTTGGGCCACGATGCGCGCCCAGTTGATCGAGTTGACGCCCGACAAGGACACCTCGTCGCGGAAGTCATGATGATTGAACAAGCCCTTCACCAGCGCCTGGCAATCGTCGAAATGGCCTTCGACGGCGAGCGCGTGAACGTTTGTCGCGGCCGCCGTGGTCATCATCCGGCGCTGCACGTCGGAGATACGACCATGCGGAAACAACACGATCAAATCCGAGCGATGCGCGCCGGCGAAGGCATCGACGGCCGCGCCGCCGGTATCGCCCGAGGTCGCGACGACGATCGTGGTGCGCGCATCGCGCTTGGCCAGCACATGATCCTTCAGCCGCGCGATGAGCTGCATCGCGACGTCTTTGAATGCCAGCGTCGGGCCGTGAAACAGCTCCAGCACGAACTGGTTCGCGCCGGTCTGGTTCAGCGGCGCCACGGCCGGATGGCGGAACGTCGCGTAAGCCTCGAACGCCATGCGGCCGAGATCGTCGTCGGAGATTTCGCCGGCGACGAACGGCTTGATGATCGCGACCGCGACCTCCCAATAGGGCTTGCCGAACAAAGCGGCGATCGCCTCGGGCGTCATTCGCGGCCAGGTTTCCGGCACGTACAAGCCGCCGTCGCGGGCAAGCCCGGTCAGCATCACGTCGCAGAAGCCGAGAACGGGGGCTTCACCCCGCGTCGAGATATAGCGCGTCACATGGTCCTCCAAAGGCGAAAGGCGCGCAGGCCCGGCCTTTGACGATGTGGGTTGGGCGATTTCGTGATCCGACGAAATCGCGGGTACCATAAGGGGTTTTGTCCGCGAGGGGAAATTGCGGATTTGCCGCCGCCCTTTCCTTCGCGGCGTGGCCGTGGGACAGGACCGCACCGTCATTGCGAGCCTCGCGGACCTCATGCGCCTCACGCTTACGACATGGAACATCAATTCGGTCCGGTTGCGGATCGATCTCGTCGCCAAACTGATCAAGGCGGTGCGGCCGGATATCCTCTGCCTGCAAGAGACCAAATGCCCGGACGACGCCTTTCCGCTGAAGCGCCTCAAGCGGCTCGGTTACGAGCACGTCGCGCTGAACGGGCAGAAGGGCTATCACGGCGTCGCGGTCATCTCGAAGCTGCCGTTCGAGGCGCATCACATTCGCAGCTTCTGCAACAATGTGGATTCGCGGCATTTGACCGTGCAGTTCGGCGCGGCGGCGGGCTTCGACAAGCCGCTGCAAGTGCATAATTTTTACGTGCCGGCGGGCGGCGATATTCCCGATCCCGCGCTTAATCCGAAATTCAATCACAAGCTCGGGTTTCTCGACGAGATGAAGGATTGCGCGCCGTTGCATCCGCTGGAGGGCGAGCGACATATCCTCGTCGGCGATCTCAACGTCGCGCCGCACGAGCACGACGTCTGGTCGCACAAGCAGCTTGTGAAGGTCGTCTCGCATACGCCGATCGAATGCGAAAAGCTGCTCGCGGTACAAGCACGCGGCAATTGGATCGACGTCGCGCGCGACAGAATTCCGATGTCGGAGAAGGTCTACACGTGGTGGAGCTACCGCGCCGCCGACTGGACCGCCGCCGATCGCGGCCGCAGGCTCGATCACGTTTGGGTGTCACCGGCGTTGCAGAGCGCGGTGACAGACTTCAGCATTCTGCGCGACGCCCGCGGCTGGGAACGGCCATCGGATCACGTGCCAGTGACGGTGGTGGTGGATGTGTGAGGGACGCTGTCATTCCGGGGCGCAAGCGGCGTTAGCCGCATGCGAACCCGGAATCTGGTCAAGATGAACATGAGGAGATTCCGGGTTCGCGTCCGCCAAGAGGCGTTCGCGCCCCGGAATGACGATTACCTCCGCTCGATCCGAAACATCGGCGAGCGATCCGGCTGCGTCGTGACGACGCCGATCGGCATGACCGGCAGATCGTCCGCGAGTTCGATGCGAAACGTCCCGACGATCTTCGCCAACGCCAGCACCGCTTCGACGATCGCGAAATGCGCGCCGATGCAGATGCGCGGGCCGGCCCCGAACGGCATATAGGCAAAGCGATCCGGCGGCGGCGCGCCGGGCAGAAAGCGCTCCGGCTTGAAGGCGTTCGGATCGGTCCATAATTTTTCGTGTCGATGCAGCAGCCACGGCGCGATCAGGATCACGTCCTTCGCGGCGATGGCGTTGCCGCCGACGACATCCGGACCGGCGGCCGCGCGCGCGATCAGAAACGCCGGCGGATAGAGCCGCATGGTTTCGTCGATCACCGCGCGCGTGAACGGCAGTTTGGTAACGTCGCGCGTATCGCCGATCGATGTCACTTCCGCTGCGAGGCGGTCCTGCGTCGCCGGATCGAGCGCCAGCACATAGAGCGCCCAGAACAGCGCGGTCGCCGTCGTCTCGTGGCCGGCGAGGATCATCGTGGCGACCTCGTCGCCGAGCATGTCGTCGTCGAAGGCTTCGCCCGTTTCGGGATCGCGCGCGGCGACCATCAGGTCGAACAGATCGCGCGGCGGCGCGCCTTCGGCTTTACCGGCGGCGCGGCGTGCCGCGATCAACTCGCTGACGAACGACGTCCAGCGCTTGCGGAATTTGCGTCGTGCAAAATCCTGCGGGCTCGGCCACGACAACGGCAGCAGCAGATCGAAGAAATGCGGACGCGCCAGCGAGGTGCCGTATTCGATCACGAAGTCGCGCAAGCGCGGGCCGAGATCGCCCATCTCGAACGAGAACATGGTGCGGCCGGCGATCTCCAGCGTCATGTGCTGCATCGCTTCGCGCAGATCGACCGGCGCGTGGCGTTTCGTATCGAGCGCGGCGATGGTCTCGTCGGTCGCGGACAGCATATGCGGGATCAGCGTGCCGACCGCGCGCGGCGTGAATGCGGGAGCCAGCGTGCGGCGCTGGTGTTTCCACGGTTTGCCTTCGGCCATCAGCAAGCCGTCGCCGAGCATCGGGCGCAGCACGCGAATGCCGGGCGGCGTGCGCGTGTAGTTCTCGTAATTGTCGACGAGGACGTGGCGGATCGCATCGGGCGTGTTGAGGATGAAACTGCCGTGGCCGAAGAAGCGACCCTTGATGATGTCGTCTTCGTAAGCCTTCTGACCCCAGGTGCCGATCGCGCTCTTGCGCATCGCCGAGAGGCGTTCGAGCGGTCCCATCTTGCGATGCGCGCGCGGCGGCGCAGGCGGCACCAGCGCTTCGCGGGCGATCGGCGGGTCGAAGGTTTCGGCGATGCTCATGGCGATGTCCTGCGGCGGAGGCTGAGTGTCGTCGCCTATCAAGGCTGAATTCGGATGCCGTGCATGTAGCAGATCAGATTCTGGCATACGCGGCCATCCTTCGAGGCTCGCCTGATCGACACAAGAGCGCCGATCAGGCTTCGCACCTCAGGATGACGCAGTCTGCGTAGCCGTCGCCCTGAGGTGCTCGCCCTCTTTAGGCGAGCCTCGAAGGGCGACGGCTTAGGCGATCTCAATACGTCAGTTCGGCGATGCTGATGCGGTTTTCCGACGCCGGCCAGGCGCGGGCGACGATCCGCTCGGCGTTGAAGATGCCGACCACCGCGCGACCGACATCGGACGCCGGCAGACGCAGCGTCGTCGTGGCGTCCGTAGGAACGCC
>JANMAN010000115.1:0-2457 GCA_031359885.1 Tardiphaga sp.
CATGGTCGATGCGCCGAAGGTGCGCGCCGCATCCACATATAGTTCGTTGCGAACGACCAATGTACGTGCGCGGACCAGGCGAGCGATCTGCGGTGCGAACACGATGCCGACGGAGATCATGCCATTAGTCAAACCGATGCCGGGCGCGCCGGTTACGGCGATGGCGAGCACGATTGCTGGAAACGACAGGAAGCTGTCGACGATGCGGCTGATCACTTCGTCGACCCATCCGCCGCAATAGCCCGCGATAAGCCCGACGGGCAGCCCGATCACAATCGCAATCGAGACAGCCAAGAAACTAGCATAAAGCGATGCGATGCCACCTATCATCAGGCGGCTCAAGGTATCGCGGCCGAGATCGTCGGCGCCGAGCCAGTGCGCTGAGTTCATCGGGGAAAGAGCGGCGTTGAAATCCTGCGCCGTCGGTGAGTAAGGCGCGATTAATGGCGCCAGCAGCGACACGCCCGCGATCGCCAACAGAACGACGAGGCTGAACGCACCACGTGGATAGTGGCGCAGCCAACTGGCCAATGCGCGAGTGCGCTCGAAGCGCCCGTTCAATGCGGAAGTCACGTCGGTCACGCGATCCTCGGATCCAGCACGCTGTAAAGAATATCACTGACGAGATTGATCGTGACGACGATCAGCACCATCACGAAGACGACGCCCTGCACGACGGGAAAGTCGCGCGTGATCGCGGCATTTACGATCAGACCGCCCATGCCGGGAATGGCAAAGACGGCCTCAACCACGACGGTGGCTGCCAGCATCCGGTTGGCGAGCAGGCTGATGACGGTAAGAAGATTGACGCTGACGTTCTTCAAACCATGCCGCCATAGGATGTTCGATGGCGACAACCCTTTCGCGTGCAGCGTGCGGACCGCCTGCGAGGACAAAATTTCAACGAGCGACGATCGTAGTTGCCGCGCCACCTCCGCGATGCCGCCCGACGCCAACGCGATCGCAGGCAGCAAGGCGTGGCGAAACGCCTGCCACGGATTGTCCGTGAAGGCGACCGCCCCCGTGGCCGGCAGCCAACCCAGCGACAACGCGAAGAACGCCACCAGCAGCATGCCGAGCCAGAAGTTCGGAATGGCGATGCCGAGGGACGCCACCGCCATGACGAAGCCGTCGAGCCAAGAGCCCGGATGGCTTGCCGCTAGAATGCCGAGCGGAATGCCCACCACCAAAGCGACAGTCATCGCCAGCGCGACGATCAGAAGCGTGTGCGGCAGGGACCGTTTGATCGACGTGAGAACCTGCTCGCTTGAGACCAGCGATTTCGACAGATCGCCTTGGACGGCCTTGCCGAGCCACGCGCCGTATTGCACCAGGAACGGCCGATCGAGCCCGTAGATTTTCTGGATTTCCGCGATCCGCACTTCCGTCGCATTGTCCCCGGCCAATGTCACCGCAACATCTCCAGGCACAAGCTTCAAAAGCCCGAACACGATGAACGTGGACAGTACGATCACCGGCACGGCCTGCATGAGGCGGCGCAGAATCGTCCGACGCTTGGCGGCGGTCAGCATCATGCGAGTGAGATGTCGTTGTACTTCGGTTTGCCAAGCAAATTCGGCTTGAAGCCACTGACCTTTTCGCCAAGTGCATCGAGTTCGAACTGAAATGCCAACGGCACCGACAAGGCGGTTTCCATCGTCAATCGCTGAATTTTGGCGAAGACCTTCGCGCGCTCCTTGAGATCCTCGCTTTCTCGGCTCTGCTGGATCAGCGCCGACAACGCGGGATCGGCTAAACGGCTGGCGTTGTAGTAGGCACCTTTATCGAAGCCGAGCGCATAGGTCATGCTCGGATCGGGACGGCCGGTCCAGGCCGAGAGCAGCAGATCGAATTTCTTCTCGGTGGCGAAGAACTGCGCTGAGATTTCGGCGATCGTGCCGCGGGTGAATTTCAGCCGGATTCCGACCTTACTGAACTGCTCCTGAATCACCTCGCCGCGCCGCACCGAATCCTGATCGGTGTATCCTCCGATGCTGAGTTCGAGACCGTCCTTGAAGCCGGCGTCTTCTAGCAGCTTCTTCGCCTTCGCTGGATCGTAGGGATAGAGCGCAATCAGATCCTTGTCGAAAGCCCAATGCGTGCTTGGCAGGGTCATATAGGCGGCTTCGCCGAGGCCACCCATCGTCGCCTTGACGAAGGTGTCGCGGTCAATCGCAAAGTTTAGCGCCTGTCGGACCTTGAGATTGTCGAGCGGCGTCCGTGCGGTATTGATATAAAGCTGATGGCAATAGAGCGTCGGTCCAGTGACAGCCTTCAGATTTTTTGCGCGATCTATTACCGGCTTCAACCGCGCCGGCAGGGAATGCGCCAGATCGTTTTGGCCGGCGACTACGGAGCGCAGCCCGGTCGCCAATTCGGGGATGATATTAAATTCGATACCATCGAGATAGGGTCGGCCGTCGCGCCAATAGCTGTCGTGACGCGTCACGATGATCG
>JANMAN010000116.1:0-6037 GCA_031359885.1 Tardiphaga sp.
CGCCGGGCGGCAGGACCGGAAAGCGCGCGGCCACGATGATTTCGTCGGGATCGCGCGCAGTGGTCAGAAACGAGCGAAAGAAATCCTCCGCCGCGATCTCGCGACACCCGCGCGGCCCTTGCGCGATCACGGAGCCGCCGAGCAGCAGCAGGATCAGCGGCATCTCGGCTGACGGATCGGCGTGACAAAGACTCCCGACCACCGTGCCACGATTGCGGATCGGCACATGCGCGACATGCTGCATCGCCTCCGCGATCAGCGGATTGACGCGTAGCACGTCGGGGTGCAATTCGAATTGCCGATACCGGGTCATCGCCTTCACCGTGATAACGCCGTCCGCGATCTCGATGCCGCGCAACGCTGCGATATGCTGAATGTCCACCAGCATTGGCGGGTTGGCGGCCCGGAAGTTCATCGCCGGCAGCAACGTCTGCCCGCCGGCCAGGACCACCGCATCGGGATCGCTTTGCAAACACGCGATCGCATCCTCGATCGTCGTCGGCGCGCGATACTCGAAGATCGACGGCTTCATGACAGCACGCGCGCGTGGTCCGCCACCGCCGTCATGAACAGCCCGACCAGCGCATCGGGCGCTGACAGTTGCGGCGCGTGATCGCTGTCGAGGCTGTAGACTTGAAGACACGGCGTCATCGCCTGCATCTTGCGTTGCAGCGGCAGATGCACCGAGCGATCGTCGAGCGTCTCGATATAGACGCGTGGCACGCTGCCGAAACCCGCCGGCGTCAATTGCATCGGCGAGCGGCGGCCACCTTCGGGCTGCGGCGTCAGGCGATGCGCGGCGGCCTGCGCCTGCGCCGGATCGGCCCGGTGATAGAACACTTCAACGGCGGCGACCGAATCGATGGTCGAGAGCAACCCCGCCTCGTCATAGCTGACGCGGGTGTTGGCGCCCTTCATCCAAGGTTCGAGATGTTGCGCGTAAAATTCCATCACCGACATGCCGTCCGGCAATAGAAACGCCGCGAGGAAAATCGCGAGCGCAATGCGGTCCGGCCTGTGTTCGCAGACCTGCGCGGCCGTCGTGCCGCCGCTGCTGTGGCCGACCATGATGATCGGACCACGCGTCGCATCGACGATCCCGCCGACATGGTCGGCGTAGCGGTCGAGATTGACCTGCGCCGCCGGCAACGGGTGGTGGCCGTTGCCCGGCAGATCGACCGCGATCGCGTCATGCCCGGCGGCTTGCAGCCGGGAGACGATGCTGTCCCATGCCCACGCGCCCTGCCACGCGCCGTGAATGAGGATGAACGTATATCGGCGCGCGGGAGCATCGGACATCGCGCTATTTGTAAGTCCGGCTGTACATCGCCCGCATGTGGTCCTCCACCGTGATCGGCGGGTATTTCGGCTGTTCGCTCGCTGCGAGGCAGGTCGGAATGCACGCGACCGTGTGCGCGTAATTGCCGGTGTAGAAGAACGGCACCGAATAGCGTTCTTGGCCTGACGCGTTCACGACGCGATGAAGCGTCGAGCGATACCGGTCGTTGGTCCAGCGCGCGATCATGTCGCCGAGATTGACGACGAACGTCCCCGGCACGGGATCGGCGTGAATCCAGCCGCCCGATCCCTGATCCCATACCTGCAACCCGCCGATGTCGCCTTGCCGCAACAACGTCAGGCCACCGAAATCGGTATGCGCGCCGGCACCCTTCTGATCCGGATTGGTGGCCGCCGCCTGCGGCGGGTAATGCAGCAGCCGCACCGTTGCCATCGCCTCATGGCAATAGCCGGCGAAATAATCCTCGGGCAGATTCAACGACAATGCGATGCCGCGCATTATGCGCGCGGACAAGTCCATCATGACATCGAGATAGGCTTGCATCACCGGCTGGAATTGCGGCCGCGCGGCGGGCCACTGATTGGCGCCATGATTGAACATCCCGGCCGTCACGCGCGGGTCATCGGCCGCGTGCTCGGGGCCAATGTAATAGCCCTCCTTCAGATCGGGCGGCGCGCCCGGCTCGAGAGTCTGGCCTTGCAGTTGTTCATAGCCGCGGTTCGCTTTCGAGCGTGACTTATCGACCTCGGCCTTCTGCGCCGGCGGCAGATCGAAAAACGCCGAAGCCTCCGTGAAGACGTCGGCGACGAGTGTCTCCGGGACACCGTGATGGCTGATATAGAAGAAACCGTTGTCAAAACAGGCCGCGCGCAGCCTCGCACCGACCGCTTCGCGATCCGCGAAGACTGGCGACGACAAGCCGCTGATGTCGATGATCGGCAGGCTGGCCGCAGCCACCCTCGCCGCTTCATGCGCGCTGCTCAAAACCGAACCCCTCGTTCAAACTGCGACGACGGTTCGGCTTGATGACGATCGATGACGCCGAACCTATGCGGAGGTTACTCCGCAAAGCGGGGCATCATCGCGCTGAAAGATTCGGCAAACGCGTTGGAAATTCTGAGCAGTCTTCTGACGACTGAATTTGAGCTTTTTGGCGAAAGATCAGCTCGCCGACTGGGTCAGTTGTTTTCTAACGGCCGCGGCTGAGTTGCCGACCTTGTCGACGGCGCGCTGCAATTCTTCGGCGGTCACGTCGAGGTGCTTGGTTCAGTAACGCACCTCGTGCTCTTCTTCCATCGCGATCTTCGATCGATCGGGCGCGCCTTTTTTAGCAAGATTGTCCGCCATCGTTTCACTCCATCAAAATCGATTGCGATTTCAATCCTGAATCGTGCGATTAGTTCCGAGGCAACGCAGGCCGTCAAAAACGATACGGCTGCGTGGCTATACGCCACGCAGCCGTATCGAATGACTTCGGATCAACGCGATTTTTTATAAAGCTTCGCGGCGATCTCATACATCTCTTCAGGCGCGTAATCCGGAGCGAACGCGGACGGCGTCCCTTCGAGTTCGGGGATCTTCGCGCCGTCCGGCATGCCTTCGACGACTTCCAGTTCGCCGGCGGGATCGCCCGGCAGAGCCATTTCGCCGTTGCCCCAAATGCCAGCCATCTCGACATAGTCCTTCGGGCTGAAGGTGTAGAGCCGGCGATGCGAACCCTCGGCGAGATATTTCTGGCACTCGGGAATGTTGTCGAGATTGATGTTCGGCGTCGGCAGCATCTTTTCGATTTCCACGCCGGTCAGTTTTTTGATCGCGAGTGCGTAAGCATGCGCATGCACGCTGCCGCGGACGAGCAGATAGCCGCAGACTTCGCGGCCGGTCGGCTCGGTCATGGTCTCGTAGACCCGCATCTTGTGAAGACGCGCGCCGCATTCCAGATGAAAATTGTGCAGCAGATCCATGATGACGTTGCCGCTCGACGTCACGAAATCCATGTTCCAGGAATTGCCGTTGCTGTTCATCGGCATCGCGCCGCCGGCACCGGACAAAAACGACGCCGCGAGGCGAATGTCCTGCATGTCTTCGAACGGTGCGTCGCTGAGATCGACGTCTTCGGTCGGATCGCCCGGACCGTTGTTCAGCATGGCGACGCCATTGCTGACGAGTTCGACGTGACCGAGTTCCTCGGCGGTGATCGCGGCGACGAGGCTATAAAACGGCTTCAGCTTCGACTTGGTTCGGAAGTTGAAGCTCTGGAACATGTAGTTGTTCAGCGTCGACATCTCCCCGTATTTGCCGCCGAGAAGTTCCTGCAGGGCCGCACCTGCGTTCGGGTTCGGTGCTTTCGGCATCGGGAGTTCGGCTTGAAGTCGATCAACACGTAGAAACATCGGATCGTCCTTTGATCGGTGTGAATGAACACACCAAGGCCGTCACGGCGTAGACGTTCCTTTTCGATATCGATGGATTTGATCGGCAAAGCGAAACGATTATGAAGGCAAAATGCAACGATCGCTTTGCGGCACGGGTGCAAATGACAATCGCTCGACTGACTGGTCTTTCTCTGACGAAGCGAGCCTCGACAAATTCAGATCCAACCGCGCGATGATTTACCAGGCATATCGCACCACGCCCTTGCCGGCGTAGCTCGACGTGACGTTGGAGAACTCCCCTTCGAACGTCGCCGCGACGGACCAACTATTGCGCCAAGCCATTTCGGCGGACGCCGTGACCAGCGCGGCGTCGCGGGCTTGCGCTGCGCCGTTGACGACGAACGACGTGCCCGGCAGCGACTGGAACGTCGCGGCGATGCTCCGGTTGGGATCGAAATTATGCGCCCATGCGGCGCGGCCGCGGAGCGTCAGCACACCGTCGGTGATGCCGAAGGATTTGTCGCTGCGCAGACCGAGTTCGGACCGTGACGCAGTGACATCCTTGGCGGCGTAACTCAGGCCGAACGTATTGGGCACGCCGACATTCTCGGTGTAGTTCGGCAGACTGACGGTCGAGAACTGTCCGGCGACATAAGGCGTGAGACCCATGCCCATCCAAGGCGTCACAAAGCGATAGCCGCCTTCGAGGCGGCCCGAGAACGTGTCGGTCCGAAAACGCGCGCTGAGTTTGTCGGCACCGATGGATCGATTGGTCGTCACATCCTGCCAGCCATAGGCGAGCATGGCGGTCAGATACGTCGCGCCCACAGTGTGGCGCATGAAGGCACCGGCCTGAAACAGATCGGACATTCCTGCGCCGGAATTGGCCACCGAAAAGCTGGTGCCGCCGCCGGCCAGCGCAATGCCGGCGAGGGTATTCGGCGAGACGCGGTAGTCCATGCCGACGGAGCCGCCGAACACGCGCGATGTCGTCGTGTTCGACCCCAGCGTGGCGTTTCCCTCGGTGGTCTGCGCGCCGCCGAAGCCGGCCGACCACATGCTCCAACGTTGCCCGAAGGTGTCCACGGCCATGGGCGACGCTTTGCGATAGATCGCGGCCAGGGCGTCCTTGGCCGAACGCTTTGCAGCATTCGAGGCGGCGTCGGCATAACCCGATGCGGCGCCCGAGATCGGCTCGCCTGTGTCGCGTCCGGCGGCGGCCCGATCGGTCAGCAATCCCATGAACAGATTCATCGCATCGATGCTCGCTTGCTGCGTGCCCGTGCCAAGCTCGCCGGAGGCTTGCGTAAGACCGGCGGGCTTCAGCGCTCCGAACGTCAGAGGAATGCCGCCATTGGTGTTGAAATAATTGACCAGCGTGTTGGCGACTTGAGTCTGGTTGGTATTGATCGGTTGATAGACTTGCGCAGTCGGGCCAGGGATTACAGGCGGCGGAGGCGGCGTGTAGTTCAGCGCTAGATTGAGATAAGCGTGCGTCGCGTCATTGCTCAGATTCGATGTGAAGTTGGTCGGCAGATTGGTGTTGACGGGGCCGGCGAACGAGCCGCTCACGCCGCCCGCTGCCGCAACGATGGTGTATTGCCGGTTGACGTAGCTTCCATTGGCGTAAATCGCCGCGACTGAGGCGCCGCTGAGTGTCGCGGTGCCCAACACATTGGCGAACGACGACGTCGCTGCATTGATCTGCACGAGATAGGTCGCTGCAGAACTGAGCATCAGATTGCCGGTGACGTTCATTGCCGAACCGGGCGCGCTACCCGGCGCGAAGGTGCCGCCGGTGACGTTCAACGTTGCGAGCGATCCCGACCCGGTCAACGTTCCGCCGGTCAATGTCGTCGTGCCCCCGATGCTACCGGCGTTGACCGTGGTGCCCGCGCTGTTGGTGAGGCCGCCGTTGAGCGCGCCCGCATTGCTCAAGACGCCGCTGTTGCTGACGAGTCCGGACACGATCGCACCGGCGGTGTTGCTGAATCGGCCGGACGTCGTCACGCTTCCCGCCCAGATATTGGAGTTCGTCAGCACGCCCGAATTGGCGAGCAAGTTGCCCGTCCAGTTTCCGGCGTTGCTGATCGTCGCGATGTTGTTTTTGACGTCTCCGATCCAAACGCCGCTTGCCGCGTTGACGATGCTGCCGCTGTTGCTGGCAACAACGGCGTTGTAGACGCCGTTGTTGGTCACTCCGCCGGCGTTGTTCAGGTCGTCGATGATGGACCCGTTGTTGGCGATCATGCCGGTCGCCAGATTGGCGATACCGCCCGCGTTGGCGACCAGCGTGCCTCCTGCCGCGACAGTCATGAACCCGGCGTTACTGAGCAGGCCGCCGATGATGTAGTTGCCTGTC
>JANMAN010000117.1:0-1589 GCA_031359885.1 Tardiphaga sp.
CAGCGTCGCCGCCGCGACGATCGCGGCATCCGTGATGCGCACGCCGTGATGCAGTTCGTATTTCTCCTTGATGCCGCGCAGAATCGAGATCGAATCCTCGACCGAGGGTTCGTTGACGAAGACCGGTTGGAAGCGCCTCGCCAGTGCCGCATCCTTTTCGACATGCTTGCGGTATTCGTCGAGCGTGGTCGCACCGATGCAATGCAGCTCGCCGCGCGCCAATGCAGGCTTCAAGAGGTTTGACGCATCCATTGCGCCATCGGCTTTTCCGGCACCGATCAGCGTGTGCATCTCGTCGATGAACAAGACGATCCCGCCTTCTGCCGCAGTGACTTCCGACAACACCGCCTTGAGCCGCTCCTCGAATTCGCCGCGATATTTCGCGCCGGCGATCAACGATCCCAGATCGAGCGACAACAATTTTTTGTCTTTGAGACTTTCCGGAACGTCGCCGTTGAGAATCCGCAGCGCGAGGCCTTCGACGATCGCCGTCTTGCCGACGCCGGGTTCGCCGATCAGCACGGGATTGTTTTTCGTGCGACGCGACAACACCTGGATCGTGCGGCGGATTTCTTCGTCGCGACCGATCACCGGGTCGAGCTTGCCGTCGCGCGCGGCCTGCGTGAGATCGCGGGCATATTTCTTCAGCGCGTCATAGGCATTCTCGGCGGTCGCCGAATCGGCCGTGCGGCCTTTGCGCAACGCGTTGATCGCGATGTTGAGAGCCTGCGGCGTGACGTTGCCCTTGGCGAGCAGCGCGCCCGCGTCCGAATCCTTGTCGAGTGCCAGGGCCAGTAGCAGCCGTTCGACCGTGACGAACGAATCGCCGGCTTTGTCCGCGGCCTGCTCGGCTGCCTCGAAGGCGCGAGCGGTAGCCGGCGCGAGATAAACTTGCCCCGCGCCCGCACCGGACACCTTCGGCATCTTGTTCAGCGCATCTTCCGTCGCTTTCAGGATCGCGCGCGAATGTCCGCCGGCCCGGTCGATCAGGCCGCCGGCGAGACCCTCGGAGTCGTCGAGCAGCACCTTCAGAATATGCAGCGGCGAGAATTGCTGATGACCTTCGCGCACGGCCAGCGATTGCGCGGACTGGATGAAACCGCGCACGCGTTCGGTATATTTTTCAATGTTCATCTTGTTTCCCTCGGCCTGCCCGATCCGCCCCGAAAGCACGGACCCGGCATCTTCATTGGGTTTCGCCGGTCGTCCGGCTTGCCTCAAATGTGGGCATGAAAGTGCGTTGCGGAAAGGGGCGGCAAAAGGAAATTAGAGCGTTCTCCGATTAAGTTGGCGCATGGAAAACAAACGCCGTCGTTCTGGGAACAGTCTTTTTGTTGCTGGAAGTTGGCAATTTCGTTCGTTCTGAGATCAAGGACCACCACGCCGGCGTCTATTTGCCTTTTCGCAGACGAGCCTCGAAGTTGCGACCGCCATAAGCAATACTGACGATCTCGACGCGAGTTTTAAGAACCCGATAGATGATCGTCGCCCGGCGCTCGAATCCGATAGTGCGCAGACCTTTAAGAAGGTCGTCGCGTTTTCTGCCGCGTTCAGAAAAATGTGCCAGCGCCAAACACGTCATCCGGATG
>JANMAN010000120.1:0-2095 GCA_031359885.1 Tardiphaga sp.
TTTGCTCAGGGCCGCTGGGCACCAGCAGAAATCCCGCATAACCCAGCCCCGCCAACATCACCGCCATGTGGACGATGACAGACGCAGCAATTCCCAAACGCGGTGCGAGGTTCGACTCTGACATGAATGCTGTGCGTGCAAAAACTCGTCGTCAGCATGATAGCGAATTTTCAAGCCGCGGTCTGTGCGTTCAACACGTCAGCCGCGATCCGCAAATCCTCGACGAAGCGCGCGTATTCGCGGACCTTCGCGTCCTCGTCGGGCAGCCGTAGCAGATAGGACGGATGCACGGTGATCAACGTCCGCGTGCCGTCGTCGAGGTCGATCAGCCGCCCACGATTGGCATTGATCGGCATGGCCTTGCCGAGCACGCTATGCGCCGCCGTGGCCCCCAGCGCCACCACGAGATCGGGTTTGATCGTGTCGCGTTCGCGCTGATACCACGGCCGGCACGCTTTCATCTCCGAGACGTTCGGCTTCTGATGCAGGCGAATTTTGCCGCGCGGCACGAATTTGAAATGCTTCACAGCGTTCGTCACATAGACGATCCCGCGATCGATACCGGCTTCCTTCAGCGCGCGGTCGAGCATCTGCCCGGCGGGACCGACGAAAGGCTGGCCGGCTAGGTCTTCCTTGTCGCCGGGCTGCTCGCCGACCATCATCAGCCGCGCGGTTTGCGGGCCTTCGCCGAACACGGTCTGCGTTGCGTCTTCCCACAGCGGACAGGCGCGACATCCGGCGGCTTCGTCGCGCAGCGCTTCGATGCTGCCGGCGGCCAATATAGGTTGAGGCACGGACATCCCCCGGCGTTGCGGCGTGGGTTTGGCATCGGTCGCGGCCTCGGCGATCATCGTCGTCATGGCCCGTCCGGATTTCGCGATCAGCGGCGCGATCAGTTTCGCCTCCGGCAAATTCTTCCAATATTTCTTCGGCATCTCGGCCTGCATCGCTTTGATCTTGAGCCGCGCCGGATTGAAGATGTTGGCGTAATAAGTCAGCCAGGTTTCTTCGAGCCGGTCCTCGGACGGCGCACTGGCTTTGTCGACGCCCGGCGTGATCGTCACGCGCACGCCGTCCCAATGCGCACTGACGTCCGGCGTGAGGATCGACCATTCCATGTCCGCAAAGCGCCGCTCGAAAAACGGCGACGTCGCCGCGACGATGTGATGCGCCGGCTCGAACCAGGCGACGAAACGATTTTTCGGTTCGCGACCGATCTCCTTGAACCGCACGAAGGCTTTCATCTTGTGCTGATCGCGATGCACGGCCTTGGCCATATCCTGCACGAGTGCAACGTCGCGGTCGGTCGCGACCTGCATCAGATCATGGTCGGCATGGATGCGTGACAGCAGGCGGTACAGGATCGCGAACCGCTCCGGATCGCGATGCAGGATCGCGGATTTGGCGAGATCGACAAATCTCGACGGCACGTTGAACGTCGCGCCGGATTTCGGTTGCGGCGTCGGCTGATCCTCGCCGAACAGTTCCGCGTCGGCACCGGCGACCGTCCACGCGATGTCGGCAGGTTTCACGCCGTTGAGCACCATCGCGCGCGCGGCGTCGCGCCAGCCGGCGAAGTCGGTCTCGCTCGACAGCGTGATGTGATGCATTCGCTAGAACCCAAATCCCAATTGCATCGCCCTCGGCTTGAACCGCTCGGCCAACGCCGCGCCGTCGAGCAGCGACAGGGCAGGCCGATGGTCCGGAAGAACGATGAACGGCAGCGCCTTGTTCCGCGGAATATGCAACCGGCCGAGATCGCTGGCGCGGATCGACGATACCCGCCGCGTCGCGATGATGCGATCTACTGCCTTCTGGCCAAATCCGGGAACGCGCAGCAGATCCTCGCGGCTGGCTTTGTTGACGTCGAGCGGAAAGCGGTCGCGGTGACGTAATGCCCAGGCGAGCTTCGGATCCATATCGAGCGATAGCATGCCCTGTTCTGGACCTTGGGTCGGATCGACGATCTCGCCGACATCAAAACCGTAAAATCGCATCAGCCAGTCGGCCTGATACAGCCGATGCTCGCGCAACAGCGGTGGCGATTGCAGCGGCAGCGACCGGCTCGCATCGGGGATCGGGCTGAACGCCGAAT
>JANMAN010000123.1:0-5387 GCA_031359885.1 Tardiphaga sp.
GCGTGGCGCTGGCGATTATGGTGTCGAACGACCTTGTCGTGCCCCTCGTGCTGGCGCGCAGCCCCGAGGCGCGCGCCGGTCAGCGCGACTTCGGCAATTTCCTGCTGCAAGTGAGACGTCTGGCCATCGTCGCCATCATGGCGATGGCCTATCTGTATTTCCGCGCGCTCGGCAACACGCAACTCGCCGCGATCGGCCTGCTGTCCTTCGCCGCCATCGCGCAATTCGCACCGGCCTTCTTCGGCGGCTTGTTATGGCGACGGGCCACGGCGCGCGGCGCGATCGGCGGCATGCTGGTCGGCTTCGCGGTGTGGGCCTACACGCTGTTCATCCCAAGCTTCCTCAGCGATTCCACTGGCGGCCTCTTGTTTTTGCAGCACGGCCCGTTCGGCATCGAATGGCTGCGGCCGCAGGATATGCTCGGCACCGATTTGCCGCCCTTGATGCATGGCGTGTTGTGGAGCCTGTCGCTCAATATCCTGACGTACATCGTGCTGTCGCTGCTGCGCGAACCGTCAGCCATCGAGCGCCTGCAGGCCGAGGTCTTTGCGCCGATCGAGCTTGCGCCGTTGACGCCGGCGTTCCGACGCTGGCGTCCGACCGTGACCGTGCAGGACATTCTCGGCACCGTCGCGCAATATCTCGGCCCGGACCGCGCGCGCGAATCCTTCGAGGCTTTCGCCACCAGCCGCCGTCTCAGCCTGGAGCCGCAGGCCCCAGCGGATTTCGAGCTGTTGCGCCACGCCGAACACCTCATCGCGTCGTCGATCGGGGCCGCGTCGTCGCGCCTCGTGATGTCGCTGTTGCTGCGCAAGCGCACGGTGTCGGCGAAGGCCGCACTAAAGTTGCTCGATGATTCCCACGCCGCCCTGCATTTCAACCGCGAAATCCTGCAAACCGCGCTGAACCATGTCCGTCAGGGTATCGCGGTGTTCGATCCCGACCTGCAACTGATCTGCTCGAACCGCCAGTTCGGCGAGATTCTCGCGCTGCCGCCGCAGATCGTTCAAATCGGCATTCCGCTGCGGGACATTCTCGAACTGCTCGGCACGCGGATGCCGCCGCAATACGAGACGCCCGAGGCGATGATCGAGATGCGCCTCAAGGCTTACACCACCGAAGGCGTGCCCTATCTCGAACGCCTGCCGGACCGTCATCTCGTCATCGAGGTCCGCGCTAACCGGATGCCGGATGGCGGCCTCGTTATCACCTTCTCCGACGTCACCCCCTCTTTCGAGGCGGCGGAGGCGCTGGAGCGCGCCAATGCGACGCTCGAAAAACGCGTGCGCGCCCGGACCGAGGAATTGACGCAGTTGAATACGGAACTGGCTGCCGCCAAAAGCACGGCCGAAGACGCGAACATTTCCAAGACGCGGTTTCTCGCCGCCGCGAGCCACGACATTCTCCAGCCGTTGAATGCCGCACGGCTTTACGTGACCAGCCTCGTCGAACGCCAGACCGGCGGCGAGGATGCACGGCTCGTCGAGAACATCGACGACTCGCTCGAAGCCATCGAGGAAATCCTCGGCGCGCTGTTGGATATTTCGCGCCTCGACGCCGGCGCGATGACGCCGTCGATCTCGCGGTTTCGTATCGGCGATTTGATGCGTTCGCTCGAAATCGAATACGCGCCGATCGCGCGTGCGCGCGGCGTCGATCTCGTCTTCGTGCCGTCGTCGCTGCCGGTCGAATCCGATCGCTTGATGCTGCGGCGTCTGCTGCAAAACCTGATCTCGAATGCGATCAAATACACCCCGCAAGGCCGCGTGCTGGTCGGCTGCCGCCGGCGCGGACACTCGTTGCAAATCGGTGTGTTCGATACCGGCGTCGGAATCCCCGTGCCGAAGCGCAAGGAAATCTTCAAGGAATTCCATCGCCTCGAACAGGGCGCGCGGATCGCGCGCGGTCTCGGCCTCGGCCTGTCGATCGTCCAACGGCTGGCACATGTGCTGGGTCACGGCATTGCACTGGAATCCAATCGCGGCGGCGGCTCGTTCTTCTCGGTGACGGTGCCGGTCGCGGCCGCCGTCAATCATACCGCGGCGGTCACGACCGCCACGCCTTTGTCGAAGGCGTCGATGTCGGGCACGTTGATCGTCTGCATCGAGAACGACGCCGCGATTCTCGACGGCATGCAGACCTTGCTGCGCTCGTGGGATGCCGGCGTGATCGCGGTCGCCGATCCGGAATCCGCAGCGCTCGCCATCGCCGAGGCCGAAGCCGCCGGCCGCCACGTGACGGGATTGCTGGTCGATTATCATCTCGATCGCGGCAACGGCATCGCCGCGATCAAGGGTATCCGCCGCCGGTTCGGCGAAACCATCCCGGCCATTTTGATTACGGCCGACCGCAGCCCGCATGTCCGCGACGCCGCGCGGCAGGAGACGATCGCGGTGCTGAACAAGCCGGTCAAGCCTGCATCGCTGCGTGCGTTGATCGGGCAATGGCGCACGCGGCAGATAGTGGCGGCGGCGGAGTAGGTTCGCCAACACGCCCCCACCCCGACCCTCCCCCGCAAGCGGGAGAGGGAGCACGCTATGCTCGTTGAGAATCTACGGCCAAACTTTTGGGTTTTACGTTTGACCGACAGGCAGCATGTCCCCTCTCCCGCTTGCGGGGGAGGGCTAGGGTGGGGGCATTGGTTCATGCAATGCCGACGAGCGAGTCGCTACTCGCCTTTTCGCCACTGATCGCCGGAAATCTTCGCGGCTGCGATGACCGCCTGCGTTCGGCTCTCGACGCCGAGCTTTTGCAAAATCGCTGACACATGCGCCTTAATGGTCGCTTCGGACACCGATAGCTCGTAGGCGATCTGCTTGTTGAGCAGCCCCTCAGACAGCATCATCAGCACCCGCACCTGCTGCGGCGTCAGCGTAATGAGGCGATCGCGCAGCTTGGTCATTTCGGGATCGGCGGCGGCGGCGAGATCGATATCGACCGGTATCCAGACGTCGCCGGCCATCACCTTGAGCAAGGCATCGCCCAACGTCTCGACGCCGAAGCGTTTCGGAATGAAACCCGACGCACCGAAATCGAGCGAGCGGCGGATCGTCCCGACATCGTCGCTGGCCGAGATGATAACCACCGGGATCGCGGGGAACTGCGCCCGCAGATAGATCAAGCCTGAAAAACCGGAAATGCCGGGCATCGACAGATCGAGCAACACTAGGTCGATGTCCGTTTCGCGCTCCAGCACGGCGGTCAGCTCGTCGAAGGTGCCGGCCTCGTCGATCGCCGCCGACGGCATCACGCCCGCGACCGCCTGCCGCAGCGCACCGCGAAACAGCGGATGATCGTCGGCGATGACGAGGCGCGTCGGTGAGGCGTTCATTGCATCCTTACGGACTGATACCAGGCCAAGAAACCGGCCTTGTTAAAGAGGGATCGCAGCGCGGCGTCCTTTGATGCACGACCGCAGGCACCTGCGCAATCCTGCCGGCACCCGATGGCTTTTCGGGAACCGGCCATCGGACTTTGCACATGACAGGCCGAAAGTCGTATTGGGCCGGGTTCCGCCGCGATGTAGCTTAATCGCGAAATTCGCGCGTCCAACCGACGATAGAATCGGGCGCGTTACGGCGAATGGCAACAAGCCTCGAAGTTTTTTCAAGAATCCTGGGGAGCGATTCAACATGTCCACGATAGCTGCAACATCGACAAAATCCGAAGGGATGACGAAGGACGAACGCTTCGTCATTCTCGCCTCGTCGCTCGGCACCGTTTTCGAATGGTATGACTTTTATCTTTTCGGCTCGCTCGCCGGCATTATCGGCGCGCAGTTCTTCGGCGTCATCGATGCCTCGACCGGCCAGCCGATGTTCACGCAGGCCACGCGCGATATCTTCGCGCTGCTGGCGTTCGCTGCGGGCTTCATCGTTCGTCCGTTCGGTGCGATCGTGTTCGGCCGCGTCGGCGATATCGTCGGCCGCAAATATACCTTCCTCGTCACCATCCTCATCATGGGCCTGTCGACCTTCATCGTCGGCATCCTGCCCAATGCGGCCACCATCGGCATCGCGGCTCCGATCATCCTGATCGGCCTGCGCCTGTTGCAAGGTCTGGCGCTCGGCGGCGAATATGGCGGTGCGGCCACTTACGTGGCGGAGCATGCGCCGCAGGGCAAACGCGGCTACTACACGTCGTTCATTCAGACCACCGCGACGCTCGGGCTTTTCCTGTCGCTGATGGTCATCCTGGTGACGCGTTCGGTTTTGGGCGAGCCTGAATTCGCTGCGTGGGGCTGGCGCGTTCCGTTCCTCGTCTCCGTGGTGCTGCTCGGCATTTCGGTCTGGATCCGTCTGCGGCTGAACGAGTCGCCGGTGTTCCAGAAGATGAAGGACGAAGGCAAAACCTCGAAGGCACCTTTGACCGAAGCCTTCGGCAACTGGAGCAACGCCAAGCTGGTGCTGATCGCGCTGCTCGGCGGCGTGATGGGTCAGGGCGTGGTCTGGTACACCGGACAATTCTACGCGCTCTTCTTCATGCAATCGATCCTCAAGGTCGACGGCTACACCGCGAACCTTCTGATCGCGTGGTCGCTGTTGTTGGGCACGGGCTTCTTCATCGTGTTCGGCGCGTTGTCCGACAAGATCGGCCGCAAGCCGATCATCTTGGCGGGCTGCCTGATCGCGGCGTTAACGTTCTTCCCGATCTTCAAGATGATCACGACCAACGCCAACCCGGCGCTGGAAAAGGCGATCGAAACCGTCAAGGTCGAAGTCGTGTCCGATCCCGCCAAGTGCGGCGATCTGTTCAACCCGGTCGGCACCCGCGTCTTCACCGCACCTTGCGATACGGCACGCGCCTATCTCGCGCAGCAGTCGGTGAAGTACTCAACGGCCAATGCGGCAGCCGGCGCGCCGGTTGCGGTCAGGGTCAACGGCAAGGACGTCGCCTATACCGACGCCAAGACCTCCAACCCGGCGGTGCTGGCGGCGGTGCAAGCGGCGGGCTATCCGAAGGCGGGCGACGCGCAGATCGTGAAGATGGCGCATCCGTTCGACATCTTCCGTCCGCAGGTCGCGGCGGTGATCGGACTGCTGTTCGTGCTGGTGCTGTTCGTGACGATGGTCTACGGGCCGATCGCGGCGATGCTGGTCGAACTGTTCCCGACCCGCATCCGCTACACCTCGATGTCGCTGCTCTACCACATCGGCAACGGCTGGTTCGGTGGGTTGCTGCCGGCAACCGCGTTCGCGATCGTGGCCTCGACCGGCGATATCTACGCCGGTCTCTGGTACCCGATCATCTTCGCATCGATCACCGCGGTCGTCGGCTTCTTCTTCCTGCCGGATACCAAGGACGTCGATATCACCAAGTAAGCTAAACTGATCCGGCGGCGGTGGCCGCCGGATCACCTGCCCTAAACTGGCCGCCGATCGCTCCGG
>JANMAN010000125.1:0-5704 GCA_031359885.1 Tardiphaga sp.
TGTTCGGCGAGGCCGCGCTCGGCCTCAAGCACGGCCGCCTTGCGCTGGCGATCGAAAAAGGCCGCGTCGTCAGGGTTGATCGGGAGACATAACGAGGCGTCGTCATCCGCAAGCGCGGTGACGTGGCACCCATGAGCCCGCAACGACAGCGGGTTCGATGACAACGACCGAGGCGCGATCGGCCAACTGATCTCAAACCGCGACGGTCAGCGCACCATCGATGACGAGGTTGGCTCCGGAAATCCGGCTCGCCAGCGGGCTCGACAGAAATACGACTCCGGCCGCGACTTCACGAGGCGTGCCGAACTTGCCGGTCGGATTGACCTTGGTCGTCGACGCAAACAGGTCTGGATTTCCCTTTCGATCTGATTCCAGATACCGCCTTCGAAATAGGTATTGCCCGGACAGACGCAGTTAACGCGGATGTTTTTCGCAACGAGTTGCCGGCTGAGACCCTTAGCGTAGTGGATCAACGCGGCCTTGATCGCGCCGTACGAGCCGGCGGCGAAATCGACCTCGAAGCCCGACACGCTGGAGATCAAAATAACCGAAGCGCAGGACGATTTTTCGAGAAACGGGACCGCAGCCTGTATCGAATGCACCGTGTGCATCATGTCGGTTCGCATCGACTTGTCCCACGTCTCGGCCGAGTCGCCCACGGCGAGCGCGCTGACGTTGCAGACTAAGGTATCGATGCCACTCAGAGCATGTGCGGAGTTACCGATCCAGGATCGCAAAGCAACGGGATCGGCGACATCGAACGCCTCGCCATAGGCCTCTACGCCCTGCCCCTGCAAAGCAACAATCGTGGCTTCGATCTCCATCGCGTTGCGGGCGCAAATCGAGACATGAGCGCCTTCTTCCGCGAACATGTCCGCGCAGGCGCGGCCGATCCCCTTCGTGCCACCCGTAACGAGTGCGACTTTGTCCTTCAATCCGAGATTCATGAATTCGTCTTCGATGAGCAAACCGGCGGGCGCATTATGCACGCAGCGCGGTTGACGGCCACAGACTCGTCAATCCGCACGTGACGCATGAAGGATTCCACCGCACGATAGGTGTGCGGCGACATCACCGGCACAGCCATCATCGAACCGCTCAAGCAGCTCGGACTGCTGCTCCAGATCAGCACACGCCTCCTCTTACCGGACGAGAACCCGTGCCGCCTCTTTGGTCTTGGTGACGGCCTGAGCCGCCTGCAACACCGCAGACGTGATCTCGCTGATATTCGATGACACCGTCGACACCGAATTGGACGCGTTCTGCATATTGGCCGACATGCTTCGCGTCACCGCGCTTTGTTCTTCCACCGCCGACGCCGTGAGGGACACGCTTTCGCGGACCAAAGTCACCGCTTCGCTGATCGCCGCCAGCGCCGCTGCGACTTCGGCCGAAGTTTTCTGAATGCCGTCGATTTCAGCGGAGATCTGCTCGGTGGCCTGCGAGGCCTGAACCGACAAATTCTTGACCTCGGCGGCGACGACCGCGAAACCTCGACCGGCTTCACCTGCCCGAGCCGACTCAATCGTTGCATTGAGTGCGAGCAGGTTGATCTGACCGGCGATGGTCTTGATCAACGAGACGATGCCGTTCATCGCCTGCGCGGCGTTCGCCAAGGAGTCGGTGTTTTTAGCGACGGCAATGGTCTGGTTGAACGCATTGTCCGTGCCTTCGCGTGACTTGGCCATGCTCTGCGAGATTTCGGCGATGGACCCCGCCAGTTCTTGTGCGCTCGCGGCAACGGACTGAACGTTGCTGGCTGTCTGGCCAGCCGCTGTGGCGGCGGAGTGAGCTTCCGACGTCGACAACTCGATGGCTCCATCGATCTCGCTGAAGTTCTGATCGATCAGGACTTTGAGATTGGCCAGGAGCTGCTGTTGGGCGGTAATGTCGGTGGCAAATTTGACGACCTTCACGACCTTGCCATTCATGTCGAGAATGGGATTGTAGGACCCGTCGATCCAGACTTCTTTGTCGTTCTTCCCGAGCCGCTTGTATTGGGCGGACTGAAATTCACCACGTCGCAGCGACTCCCAGAACTGGGTGTATTCCTTACTCGATTGGTAGTCCCGATCGACAAACATACGATGGTGTTTGCCTTTCACTTCATCGATCGTATAGCCCATCGACCTCAGAAAGTTCTCGTTGGCGCTGACGATGACACCGTCGATGGTGAATTCGATCATCGCCTGAGATCGGCTGATGGCGGCGATTTGCGCGGCGTAATCCAGGTTCAGCAGGCGATCCTTGGCATCCGCCCACTCCACGACAAAGCCAAGCGGCTTACCGTTGTCGACCAAAGGCGAAACAAGAAGATCGAAGACGCGGCCTCCGACGCGGATCGTCGCGCTATGCGGCTTGCTGAGCGTCGACAGCATCCTGCGCTGGTGCGTCGGGTCTTTGTGAAACACGTCGATGTTGCTGCCCATCAGCGTCGCCATGCTGAACCGGGGAAGCTCTTTCTTGAGGTCGGCCTCGGCCTCTTGCAGCAATTCGTGAACGGCCGGATTCATGTAAGTGATGTTGAGGTCTTTGTCTGCGAGCATCACATTCGCGCGCAAGGCGCTGAGTCCCGCGACCTGCGCGGATACGTCAGTTTTATTGAACAATTTGCCCAGCATTTTCGCCTCGCCCCTTTGAATCCGCTGCAAATAAATACAGAGGTTGGGTTACCGACGGCAAAATTCCCGGACTGCCTGCAATGACCGGTACGCGTTAAAATCGAATCGCGTGAAACAGGTTTTGACTATGTGGACGGCGCTATCGCCGCACGATCGTTCCGCTGCGTCCGACCAGCCGCGCGAGCTGCTTGAAGCGGCTACCGACGCGATCCGCGACGAGATCGACCATGCGATGTTCGAAGATCAGCATCAGCTTACGTTCTTGCGCGCTGAACTTCGTCGCGGTCAGCACGCCCGGTTGCGCCGCCGAGATCAGATGCGCGACGCGAAACGCCGCGCCGAGAACTTTCGCGCGTTCGATCTGAGCGGGCGTCACAAGCGCGCGGATTTGCGCCGGCGGTTCGTTCTGTTCGGCCAAGCCTGCATAACGATAGAACACCGACAGCGCGAGGAACGCGCGATCCTGATGACCGATCGCGCCAAAATTGCCGTTGGTGATGAGGTTCAACGTCTGCTCGCCACGATGATCGGGATGAGCGCGCCAGCCGACGTCGGACAAGAGACACGCGGCGTGGCGCAAACGTTTTTCGTCCGGCGTCTCTTTCAATTTGACGATGCGCGCAAAGCGATCGGTCCAGCCGATCAGCTCCTCGCCATGCTTCGCCGAGCGCGACAGCAGATTGTTCAGCGTTCGCGCGGCACTCAGCAATCCGTCCTGCGCACGCACCGCCGCCGGCAGCATTTCGTACAACAGCCCTTCGCGGACGCCGTAGGTGGAGAACACGATGGTCTTGGGCTTGGCGATGCGGATGATGTTTTCGAGCACGAGCGCTGCATATGTCAACAACGGGCGGCGCGCCTCCGCCACAGCCTCGACGTCCGCCAGGATATTGCCGGCTAACAGCCGACGCAGACGTCTCACGAAGTCCAGCGCTTCGGCCGCAGGAATCGAATAGCCGTGCATCACCCGCAGCGGATAATTGCTCTGAATGATGTGGATGCGCGCCAACGCGCGCCACGTTCCGCCGACTGCATAAAAGTTGCGTCCGGCGCCCGCCGCCAGCTGCGGAACACCTTCGAGCGAGGATTTGACGATGCGCTCGGCACGTTTGGCGGACTTGTGCGACGCGTCTTGCAAGGCCAACGACCCAAGCGGCAGCGTCACGCCCTTGCGGATCAGATTGCCCTTGATGTCGATCAATTCGAGCGAACCTCCGCCGAGATCGCCGACCAGCCCATCGGGCTTGTAGATGCCGGAGATGACACCCAGCGCCGAGAGTTTAGCCTCGCGTGGACCTGAAATGATCGCGATCGACACGCCGCAGATGCGTTCGGCTTTGGCGATGAAATCCGGCCCGTTGCTGGCGTCGCGGCAAGCGGCGGTCGCGACCGCATAGATCTGACCGACCTTCATCAGCTTGCACAGCGCGCTGAACCGCTTCAAAGACGCCAGCGCCTTCGCGACAGCATCTTCGGCGAGCAGGCCGGTGGATTGAACCTCACGGCCGAGGCCGCAAAGGTTTTTCTCGTTGAACAGCGTGACCAGGCTGCGCGTCATCGACTCATAAACGACGAGACGAACCGAGTTCGAGCCGATGTCGATGACTGCAACGCTTCGTCGCCTGGGGGCAGCAGGTCGTCTCACCACCGACCCTTGCTAGGTCTGAGATTGCTGGCGCTCGGCACGACGCGTGAGCCGGCGCGGCGAAGATTCCTTGAGAGACTTGCCACGTCCAGACAGACTCGGATTGGTCATGAAATAATTGTGCACGTTGAAAGGCTCCTCGCCTTTCGCAACCTTCATACGCGTTGACGAACCGTCGGGCAACAATTGCCAGCTTTGTTCGGTATCCTTGAGGTTTGCGACCATGATTTGTTCGAGCACCTGTTGATGCACGGTCGGATTCTGAAGCGGGCACAACACCTCGACGCGGCGATCGAGGTTGCGCGGCATCATATCGGCCGACGAGATGTAGACCGCCGCTTTCGTCCCCGGCAGGCCATGTCCCATCCCGAAGCAATAGACGCGGCCGTGTTCCAGGAACCGTCCGATGATCGATTTGACCCGGATGTTTTCGGACAGGCCAGGAACGCCGGGACGCAGGCAGCAGATGCCGCGCACGATCAGCTCGACGGAAACGCCGGCCTTCGAGGCCTCGTACAACGCGTCGATGATATCGGGATCGACCAGCGAATTCATCTTCATCCAGATCGCCGCCGGCTTGCCGTGTTTGGCATAGGCTGTTTCGCCGGCGATGTGTTGAAGGATGCGATTGCGCAAGGTCAGCGGCGACACCGCCATTTTCTCGATGTCGGATGGCTCGGCATAGCCGGTGATGTAGTTGAACACGCGTGCGGCATCGCGGCCGATGATCGGGTCCGAGGTGAAGTAGGACAAGTCCGTATAGATGCGCGCTGTGACCGGATGATAATTCCCGGTGCCGGTATGGACGTAGGTCGTGAGACTTCCGCCCTCGCGCCGCACGACAAGCGACAGCTTCGCGTGGGTCTTGAGTTCCAGAAAGCCGTAGACGACTTGTACGCCGGCGCGCTCCAGATCGCGCGCCCATCGAATGTTGGCTTCCTCGTCGAAACGCGCCTTCAGCTCGACCAACGCCGTCACTGATTTTCCGGCTTCGGCAGCCTCGACCAACGCGCGCACGATCGGCGAGTTGTTCGAGGTGCGATACAGCGTCTGCTTGATCGCGACGACGTCCGGGTCGCGAGTCGCCTGCTGAAGAAACTGCACGACGACGTCAAAGGATTCATACGGGTGATGGACGATGAGGTCTTTCTGCCGGATGGCCGCAAAAATATCGCCGCCATGGTCGCGGACGCGCTCGGGATGTCGCGGCACGTAAGGGGCGAATTCGAGGTCCGGACGTTCAAGGCGCGTGAGTTGCGACAGCTCGTTCATCGCCAGCACGCCATCGACGATCAGCAGATCGTCGTCGGTCGTGGAGAGCGCGCGCTGCACGAACATGCGCAACTCTTCCGGCATCGTGGCTTCGACTTCGAGACGGATCACCGAGCCGCGCCGCCGCCGCTTCAACGCGGTCTCGAACAGCCGCACCAGATCTTCG
>JANMAN010000129.1:0-1836 GCA_031359885.1 Tardiphaga sp.
GTGGTGCAGGGCAACTACGTGGTCGGTGGCGTGGTGTTCGTCATCTTGGTGGTGGTGAACTTTCTCGTCATTTCCAAAGGCTCAGAGCGCGTCGCCGAAGTCGCGGCGCGTTTTACTTTGGACGCCATGCCCGGCAAGCAGATGGCCATCGATGCCGATCTGTCGGCCGGCCTGATCGACGAGCCGACCGCCAAGCTGCGCCGCGCCGAGCTGGAAGGCGAAAGTGCCTTCTTCGGTAACATGGACGGTGCCTCCAAATTCGTGCGCGGCGACGCCATCGCCGGCCTGCTCATCGTGTTCATCAACATCATTGGCGGCATCATCATCGGCGTCGCGCAGCAGGGGCTCGGCTTCGCCGAAGCCGCGCGCACCTACACGCTGCTGACGGTCGGCGACGGCCTCGTGACGCAAGTGCCGGCGCTGATCGTGTCGACGGCGGCGGGCCTTCTCGTGTCGAAAGCAGGCGTCAGCGGCGCGGCCGACAAGGCGCTGATGAAACAGCTTTCGGGTTATCCGCAGGCGCTCGGCATGTCGGCCGGCGTCATGCTGTTGCTGGCGCTGCTGCCGGGCATTCCGATGCTGCCGTTCCTGGCGCTCGGCGGCGGTGCAGCCTACCTGTCGTTCACCGCTCGCAAGCGCCACGCGGCCACCGCCGTGGCCGATGCCAAAGCCGCGCTCGAAACGCCGGCTGCGGCTGCCGCCGCAAGTGCCGCGGCTGACGAGCCGATTTCGGCCGCGCTGAAAATCGACGATCTCAAGATTGAACTGGGCTACGCGCTGCTGCCGCTGGTCAACGGGCCCGACGGCACCGATCGTCTCACCGAGCAGATCAAGGCGCTGCGCCGCTCGCTCGCGATCGAGATGGGCTTCGTGATGCCGGCGGTGCGGATTCTCGACAACGTGCAGCTCGAGGCCAACACCTACATCATCAAGATCAAGGAAGTGGACGCGGGTACCGGCCAGATCTGGCCGAGCCAATACATGGTCATGGACCCCGGCGGCGCGCAGGTCGACGTGCCCGGCATTCACACCACCGAACCGACATTCGGATTGCCGGCGACGTGGGTCGACGGTGCGTTCAAGGAAGACGCCTCGATGCGCGGCTATACCGTCGTCGATGCCGCGACGGTGCTCTCGACGCATCTTACGGAGTTGCTGAAGAACAACCTGTCGGATTTGCTGTCTTATGGCGAAGTTCAGAAATTGCTAAAGGACCTGCCGAAGGAGCAAGGCGAACTGGTCAAGGATATCGTGCCCGCGTTGGTGACCGTGTCCGGCATCCAGCGCGTGTTGCAGTTGTTGCTGGCCGAGCGCATCTCGATCCGCGACCTCTCGACTATTCTCGAAGGCATCGCAGACGCGCTTGCCTTCTCGCGTAACCCCGCGACAATGGTCGAGCATGTCCGCGCCCGCCTCGCTCGCCAGATCTGCGCGCACAACACATCGCACAACGGCTATCTGCCGCTGATCGCGCTGTCGGCGAAATGGGAGCAGGCCTTCGCCGAATCCATTATCGGTCAGGGCGACGAACGTAGCCTCGCGATGCAACCCTCGAAGCTGTCGGAATTCATGACCGCGACCCGCGAGGCGTTCGAAAAGGCGGCCCGGGAGGGCGAGGCGCCGGTGCTGGTGACGTCGGCGGCGATCCGGCCGTTCGTGCGATCGCTGGTCGAACGCTTCCGGTCGCAGACCACGATACTGTCACAATCTGAAATCCATCCGCGGGCGCGATTGAAGACGGTCGGAAGCGTCTAAGAGCCATCCGCATAAGACGCCAAAGCAGCGCTCTTTTTGCCACAGCCAAGCGCTTTCGATCGAAAGCTCGGCCCGATCGGC
>JANMAN010000166.1:0-5992 GCA_031359885.1 Tardiphaga sp.
CCAGCCTGTTGGTATCGTTCAACGCCTCGGGTTCGATGCGTCCGTCCTTCATTGCGGCATCGTCCAACGGCATCACCGCAACATATTCGCTGCCGGCGTAACGCGTCGCCAAAGCCAGATGAAGATCGGCGCCTGTCGGCGAACCCGGCAGCATATCGAGATGCAGCGGCACTGAGACAAGCATGCCCTGCCTGAAATTGCCGACCGACGGCACGAAGATAGGCCGCCGTGTGAGATGCGAATACAGTTGCGTCTCCGGCACGTGCTTGTGCGCGAAGCCCAACCCATAGAGCTCGAAGGCCGGCGCGGTGCCCGACTCGAAACTCTCGATCATCGATTTGCCGCCACCCGAATAGCCGCTCACCGCGTTGATCGTCACGGGGTGGTCGGCCGCGAGCAAACCGGCATCGACCAACGGCCGGATCAGAGCGATCGCGCCGGTCGGATAACAGCCCGGATTGGTGACTTTTTTAGCCGCACGGATTTTGTCGGCCTGATCGGGTGCCAGTTCCGGAAAGCCGTAGGCCCAGTCGGGCGCGACCCGATAGGCGGTCGAGGCGTCCAGCACCTTCGGCGCGGACGCGCCCATGCCGTCGATCAGCGCGACCGTCCCCTTGGCGGCATCGTCCGGCAGGCACAGGATGACGAGATCGACCTCCTCCATCAGCGCGCGCTTGGCGGCGGGATCCTTGCGCTTGGCGTCGTCGATCAGGCGCACCACGACGTCGTCCTGCGCGGCGAGCCGCTCGCGGATGCCGAGACCCGTGGTGCCCGAACCGCCATCGACGAACACGGAGGGTTTCGCAGTCTTGTCGGTCGTGCTCATCACATCGGTCCTTCTTGAATCGTCTGGTCGTTGATCGCGAGCGGCCGCGACGCCTGCATCTGAAGCGCGATCTCTCGTGCCCCGACATGACGCTGATGCAACAGCGCCGTGAAGATGGCAAAGCGATCCGCATCGGATTTGTGTTGGTTGAGCTTGAAGCTGCCCTCGACCCCGTCCACCGCCATCACCACGCCCACGATCGCCTTCTTCATGGCATCCAGCCGCCCCGCGGTCATCTTCGCCGATGTCCACTGTGGCTTCGGCGCGAGTGTGTTTTCATATTTGGCCGACAGCACGTCGAGATGCGCCCCGAGCTCGTCGCCGTGCAAGGCGCGCACCGGTCCGGTCAAATGCACCGTCTGATAGAGCCAGGTCGGCACTTGGTCGGGCGAGGCGTACCAGTCGGCCGAGACGTAAGCGTCCGGCCCGTTGACGGCCATCATCCACGACGCGGCACCGTCCGCCAGCTTGAGCAGCGGATTTTGCCGCGCGAGATGAAACGCAAGTTGCGGCGTGCCGTCCGAGCCGTAATCGACGCAGAACGGCACCGGCGAGGCGATCGGCTTGCGCCCGTCCCACGCGCAGACCGTGCCGAAGCCGCGCGCGGCTGCGAACGCCAACGCCGTGCTTCGATCGGGCTGGAAGGGTCTGGGGACGTACATCACGGGCTCCTTAGGGTCGGAGCCGCCGGATATGTTCGCGTGTTGGGAGTTTGGAAAACCAATGCCGCGGACGATATCCGGCGGCAGGGGTTTATGTCAGACGCACACGCCTGCCCCGGCCGCGATGATGCGGCGGCGGGCGATAGCAATGGAGGCGACGTTGATCATTGCGCGGAGATCGGGCGACAAATTACAGACGTCAAGATTTTCGTAGGGTGGGCAAAGGTGTTTCCGGCGACGTCTTCGTCGTCGGAAACACCGTGCCCACCACGTTGGCCGATCGGTGGGCACGCCACTGCGCTAACGCGCAGCCTGCTTTGCCCACCCTACGACTGGGTGCCTTACAACACCGGGCTCCACGACGCCGGCACCAGCCGATAGCCGTTGCCGTCCTTCTCGACGAAACCATTCGCCGGGAACGGAAAGTGGAAGCCCTGTACGCGCATGCGTTCCGCGACCAGCATGTCGTAGACCTTGCGACGCGTGGCTTCGGCTTGTGCCGGGTCCTGATCGAACATCAGGTGCCAGCCGGGGTTGGTGACGAACAAGGCCGGATGGTTGGTCACGTCCGATTGGATGAAGACCTTGTCGGAACCTGACGACAGCACGAACGCCGTGTGGCCAGGCGTATGGCCGACGGCCGACATCGCCATCAAACCGGGGGCGACATCCTTGCCCCACTCGTATTCCGTGACCTTCTTCTTGAGGCCCGCCTCGAACACGCGGCGCGCGTTCTTGAACACGCCCTGCATGCGCTCGCCGGAGGCGCGGCTCATCTCGCCGTCGTCCATGAAGTATTTCCACTCGGCGGCGGGCACCAACACTTCGGCATTGGGATAGGCCAGCGTGCCGTCGGCGGCCAGCAGGCCGTTGATGTGATCGCCGTGGAAATGCGAGATCACGACCGTGTCGACCGTCTTCGGATCGAAACCTGCCGCCTGCATGTTCGTCGTGAACTGCCCGAAATTGCCTTTCGAGGATGCGAGGGCTGCGGGTCCGTTTCCGGTGTCGACGACGACGACCTTTCCGCCGGTGTTGATGACCAACGGCGCGTAGCTGATCGTCATCTTGTCCTTCGGCATGAAGGCCTTGTCGAGCGCGGCGTTGACCTCGTCCTTCTTGACGTTCAGCACCATCGTCTCCGGCAGCGGAAACGTATTCGCGCCGTCCGAGATCGCGTTCACCTGCGCGTCGCCGACCTTGTAGCGATAAAAACTCGGCGCCTGCTTCTCGGCCAGCGGCACGGCTGCCTTGGCCTGCGCGGTCGGCAACAGCGGCGTGGCGGCGAGAGCGGCGGCCCCGGCAAGCGCGTGGCGTCGTGACAATTCCATCGTAACTTCTCCCTAAAGCGCGCCCGATGAGCGGACGCTGACGTTCTTGAACAAAACTGGATTTGGATAGCGGACAATTGAAACAATTCGCAGACAGAATTATTCCCGGCGATCAAAGCAGTTTCGGACCGGACCCGGTCATAACGTTTGCGTCAGGGCTCGGTCCGACGTGCCTCAGAACATCATTTTGACGCCCATCATGCCCGGTGCGAGCAGCATCGCGGCCCACAAGAACGCCGACGAAAAATTCGCCAATTGAAACGGCACGATCGGCATTTGGACGATCCCGGCGACCAACGGCGCAGTCGCGCGCAACGGCCCGGAAAAGCGCGCAATGAAAATACCGACGACGCCCCATTTCCTCATGAAGGCTTCGGCGCGCGGTAGCATGTCCGGGTATTTCGACATCGGCCACCAGCCGCCGATCCGGTCGTGGAACCGACTGCCGATCCAATAGGACAGCCAGTCCCCGAGCGCGGCCCCGAGTGCGCCGCCAATCCAAATCGGCCAGAAGCTTCCGCCGGCTGCTCCCATCAACGCTCCGATCGCGACCAGCGCGCCCCAGGCCGGAATGATCAGCGACACGAAAGCGAGAGACTCTGCGAAGGCCAACGCGAACACCACGGGAGCTGCCCATTGCTGATGGTCGCGGACGAAATCGGTCAGGCTACGAAACATGTCTTCCATGCCGCACGTCGTGCCAGAGGCGCGCGCACAATGCCAGCCACGCCGACCGCGTCATGGTGCGCCGGGCCTGCACATCCCATATGGCGGTTGATCCATGGCATAGTCGGACGGACCGATTCGCGCGCAAGCGCCTCTTTTGAACTCTGAAGATAGATGGCTAAAGCACTCAAACCACAGCAAGATATGTTCAGCGCGGCGTCGCCCGCAAAGGCACCTGCGCCTAAATCTGCGCCGCGTGCCGGCTCGGCCGAGGCCGGCTACACCGCCGCCGATATCGAAGTGCTCGAGGGCCTCGAACCGGTGCGGCGTCGTCCTGGCATGTATATCGGCGGCACCGACGAGAAGGCGTTGCATCACCTTTTCGCCGAGGTGATCGACAATTCGATGGACGAGGCGCTGGCAGGCCACGCCACCTTTATCGAGGTCTCGCTGTCGGCCGACGGCTTCCTGACGGTGTCGGACAACGGCCGCGGCATCCCTGTCGATCCGCATCCGAAATTCCCGAAGAAGTCCGCCCTCGAAGTCATCAGGTGTACGCTGCATTCAGGCGGCAAATTCGACAGCAAGGTCTACGAGACCTCCGGCGGCCTGCACGGCGTCGGTGTCAGTGTGGTGAACGCCCTGTCCTCGCTGTGCGAGGTCGAAGTCGCCCGCTCGCAGCAGCTCTACAAGATGACCTTCGAGCGCGGCCATCCGGTCGGCAAGCTGCAGGACCTCGGCAAGGTCAACAACCGCCGCGGCACGCGAATTCGCTTCAAGCCGGACACCGAGATCTTCGGCGCGAAAGCCGCGTTCAAGCCGCAACGCCTGTTCAAGATGGCGCGCTCGAAAGCCTATCTGTTCGGCGGCGTCGAAATCCGCTGGCGCTGCGATCCCGAATTGCTCAAGGGCCTAGAGGATGTCCCGGCCGAGGACACCTTCCACTTCGTCGGCGGCCTTAAGGATTATCTCGGCGCTGCCGTGCACGCCGACACGCTGGTGCATCCCGACATCTTCTCCGGCAAGTCGGGCCGCAACGGCGCGCATGGCGCGTGCGAATGGGCGGTCGCCTGGACCGCCGATGCCGACGGCTTTCTGTCGTCCTACTGCAACACCGTACCGACGCCGGACGGCGGCACGCACGAATCCGGCATGCGCAGCGCGATGCTGCGCGGCCTGAAGGACCACGCCGAGCGCGTGGGGCAAGGCAAGCGCGCCGCGTCGATCACGTCCGAAGACGTGATGGTCGGTGCGGCGGTGATGCTGTCGGTGTTCGTTCGCGAGCCGGAATTTCAGGGCCAGACCAAGGACCGTCTCGCCACCGCCGAAGCCCAACGCATCGTCGAGCAGGCGATCAAAGACCCTTTCGACCATTGGCTGTCCGGCAATCCCGTGCAGGCCAACAAGCTCCTCGAGTTCGTCATGGAGCGCGCCGACGAGCGGCTGCGTCGCCGCGCCGAAAAAGAAACCTCGCGCAAGACGGCCGTGAAAAAGCTCCGCCTGCCCGGCAAGCTCGCCGACTGCACCAACACCGCGACCGAAGGCTCCGAGCTGTTCATCGTCGAGGGCGATTCGGCCGGCGGTTCTGCCAAGCAGGCGCGCGACCGCAAGACCCAAGCGATCCTGCCGTTGCGCGGGAAAATTCTGAACGTCGCCTCCGCGACCAAGGATAAGATGACCGCGAATGCGCAGTTGTCCGACCTGATGCAGGCCATCGGCTGCGGCACGCTCGCGCAATACCGGCAGGAAGATCTGCGCTATTCGCGGATCATCATCATGACCGACGCCGACGTCGACGGCGCGCATATCGCGTCGTTGCTGATCACGTTCTTCTACCGAATGACGCCGCGCCTGATCGACGAGGGCCACCTCTATCTGGCAGTGCCGCCGCTGTACCGCCTGACCCATGGCGCCAAGACGGTCTATGCCCGCGACGACGCCCATAAGGCGGAGTTGCTGAAAAGCGAATTCAACGCCAACGCCAAGGTCGATGTCGGCCGCTTCAAAGGCCTCGGCGAGATGATGCCGGCGCAGCTCAAGGAAACCACGATGGACCCGGCGCGGCGCACGCTGTTGCGGGTCGTGCTGATGCCGGAAGACCGGGAAGGCACCGCCGACTCCGTCGAGCGCCTGATGGGCACGAAAGCCGAAGCCCGTTTCGCTTTCATCTCGGACAAAGCGGAATTCGCGGACGACGAGTTGCTGGATGTGTAAGATCGCTTAGCTGTCGCTCGGGGCTTCGTTGCCGTCGGGCGAGCATCCCGGAGGATGTCGCCATGACCGTCGAAGCCGATGTCGCCGCGCATTATGGCCGCGCCGGCCTGGAGCAATCGATCCTCGGAGCGTTGGCAAAAGCCGGCAAAGACATCGACAACCTCGCGGCGTCCGACCTGTCCGGCGCCGACGAATTTCATCTCGGCTGGCGGCCGGCTACCGTCGAATTGGCGCGCGATCTCGGCCTCCGCAACGACCAGCATGTTCTCGACATCGGGTCGGGCATCGGCGGG